>JAVYMA010000009.1 GCA_038740345.1 Methanomassiliicoccales archaeon | reverse complement strand
AATACCAGCTTATCAGAGGGAATACCAGTTTCAATAATGGAGGCACATTCATTTGGCATCCCAGCTATAGCCCCAAATGTTGGAGGAATAAGTGAGATAGTAAATAATGAAAACGGAGTACTTATGAATTCAAATCCTAGCGCAACCGAAATAGCAGAAGCAATTATAAAAATTATTGAAGATAATAATAAAAATTCAATTATGCGAGCTAATGCATATAAAAATTGGAAAAAGAATTTTGATTCCGCAATAAATTACAAACAATTTTCTTGTATATTATCAAATATTTTAGAAAAAAAATTATAATTTAAATACTTTTAATTAATTAAATTAATTAATGATGCATTCTATAATTTTCTCCATTTTAACTATATTAGCTTCAGCATTAAAAAATTTGGCTGCATTCGCACTATTTATTTTAAATTTAATTAATTTTTCGTCTGTTAATGACTGTAATATTTTTGCCATGGATTTTGGCTGAAAATCTGAAGCTACCAACCCGCAATCATATTTTTTTACAATTTTTACCATTTCTAAAGATGGTCCTATTGCAACGGCCAATCTAGCTTGAATAAATTCAAAAATTTTATTTGGAAGACCATATTTATAATTTAAATTTACCGGTTCAAAAAAATAAATTCCTACGTCGTAAGCATTTATTGTTTTGACAATACTTTTCATTGGAACTGGATTTATAAAGCGTATGTTATCAACTGATTTTATCATTTTTATCAAATTAAAATAATATTTCTTATCGGTTGGTATGAGCATTAAATCCAATGAGAACCTTTCATCTAGAAAGCGCATTAACTCAATCATTTTTTCTATTTTCCGAGCCTTATGAGCGCTGCCATGATGAATCATTCGAATTTTTCCAGGAATAACCGCTGAAGGCTCTATATCGATATATTCTGTCGCGTTAGTAATAACTTCTGATTTAACTCCATATCTCATGAAATATAAATTTGAAATACCTTCTGAGACAGTTGTTACTTTTTTACATTTTTTTAGATATTTTCTACATAAATAATCTCTATATTTATACATAAAAAAACGCCAAACTATGTCTTCCTCTTGTTGTCCAGGAGAATATTCATGAGCATCATGAAGAATGTTTGATCCATCTGAAATCATGAAAGCTAACTGCAATGAATCTGAGTCGTTAGCAATAATTAAATCATATGCCCTTTCACGCGTATAATTTAAAAAGTCTTGAAAGTCAAATGTTTGGCGATAATATTCCTCATATTTGCCTGTTTTCAAACATATTGCTCTTTTTGAACTTTGAATGAAACCTTTAGGTTTTATAGAAATCTGGATAAATTTAACACCTTCAATATTTGGATTCGTTAAACCAGCGGCTGTGACTTCATACTTTCTAGATAGGTTAATTATTTGCCTGTAAACTCTAGGATCACCATCTAATTTAGAAAAAGAAATTATTAGAATCTTCTTTTTCGCCATTTTTAACTCACCATGAAGAGTGTTAATAATTTCTTAAATTTGGAGGGCGTATGTTCGAGATCTTTAAAAAATCGTGCTTTAGTGAATCATGAAAGATTATTATATTTATTTATCATTTCATTCGAAGGTGGAAAGGCCTTATCAGATTTGCACAAAATGCGTAATGGATACATCAGACCCAGAAATAACATTCGATGAAAATGGGGTATGTAACCATTGCCATCGACGAGATTATTTAATTGAACGCTATGTCTTAAAGGGAGACGTTGGAAAGAGGGCCCTTGATTACTGGGTAAAACGTATAAAGAGTGATGGTAGAAAAAAACCATATGATTGTATAATAGGTATAAGTGGAGGAGTGGATAGTAGTTATGCAGCTTATTTGACTCATAAACTAGGGCTTAGGCCACTCGCAGTACATGTAGATAATGGTTGGAACTCAGAACTATCAGTGAAAAATATAGAATTATTATTAAATAAATTAAATATAGATTTATATACAGAAGTACTTGACTGGGAAACTTTTCGTGATTTACAGGTTGCTTTTTTGAAAGCTTCGACCCCTGACTCAGAAATTCCGACTGATCACGCTATTGTAGCCGTTTTACGAAAAACTGCAGAGAAAGAGAGAATAAAATATATTATTGTAGGGTCGAACTATATGACAGAAACGCACGTTCCTCGCTCATGGTCATATGGTACTGAAGATTTGATGTATATAAAATCTTTAAATCGACTTTTTGGAACTCATTCCCTTGAAAAATTTCCTCACTATAATCTGTTTATGGATTGGGTTTATAAATATAAATTTCAAAGATTTCCAATTTTAAATTATATAGACTATAATAAAACGAGAGCTATTTCTATTTTAAATAATGAAATCGGATGGAAATATTATGGAGGTAAACATTATGAGTCGATTTACACTAGATTCTACCAAGGATATATATTGCCAAAAAAATTTGGTTATGATAAAAGAAGATCTCATTTCTCTAGTCTTATTTGTTCTGGTGAAATGAGTAGAGAAAATGCATTAATAGAGTTACAAAAACCTCCTTATCCACTACAACAGCAACTTGAAGATCGACAATATGTTATTAAAAAATTAGAATTGTCTGAAGAAGAATTTGAACGAATTATGTCTTCTCCTCCAAAGACTCATTTAGACTACCCTTGTTATGATAGATTTTTTATTAAATTACGTAAAAATGGGGCATACAAGTTACTCCAACAGGCTAATAGGAAATTGAAAATAATAAATCAAAGATAATTAAACTAAATATTTTTTCAATTCATTTTCTTCCGGGAAATTTATTAGAATTCCTCTATTTTTTCCGTGGAAAACAAAAAAACTGCTTGCAATTACTCCTGACGCCCCTCCTTCTTTTACAGCCAATTCAAAATGTTTCAGATTTCCGGCCCCTCCATTTGCCAATACTGGAATATCTACAACTTCTGTTACTTTTCTAATAAGTTCGATATCATATCCTGACATTGTGCCTTCTTTATCTATAGATGTAACTATTAATTCGCCTGCACCAAGAGATTCCATATTCCTAGCATGTGTTGATGGATCTTTTTTTATACCAATCTTTCCATTAATAATCATAACTTCATATCTCCCTGAAATAGATTTTTTTGCATCGATTGAAACAATTACACTTTGACTTCCAAATTCATCACTGGCTTCTTTTACAAGTTGTGGATTAGCCACTGCAGCATAATTTAAAATTACCTTTTCAAAACCAATTTTCAAGATTTTTCGACAATCCTCGATGTTTCGAATACCGCCTCCATAACTCATAGGCATAAATGCCTCACTAGCAATATTTTTTAAATAATCAAAATTGGGACCTTTGGACTCAGATGTCGCCGTTATATCAAGAATCGCAATCTCATGAGCTTCTTTTTCATTGAAAATCCTTACGATATTTATTGGATCTCCAAGATAACGCGGATTGGAAAACTTTTCTGTTTTAACACAACCTTTTCCTTTTAAAAGAAGACAAGGGATAACTCTGGTTTTTATCATATAATCACAAACCTGCAAAATTATTAAGCAACTCTATACCCCAACGAAGACTTTTTTCTGGATGAAATTGCACACCGATTATATTATCATGCTGAAATGCTGAAGTAAAAGTAATCCCATAATCTGTCGTTGCTAGAACATCCATAGAATTCTCGCAAACAACATGATATGAGTGGGCAAAGTAAAAATTACATTCCCCGTAGAGATTGTTAAAAATAGGGTGTGATCTTTGAATTCTAATCGAATTCCATCCCATGTTTGGAATGCGTTTTCCATTCATTTCCTCTTTTCGGAATCGAACGGTCTTAGCATTTATCCATCCAAGGCCAGGGCTCTCACCCTCCTCACTATAATTAGTCATAAGTTGCATCCCCAAGCAAATTCCTAAAACTGGTATCTTTTCACCAATTATTTTTTTATTAAGACAATTTATCAAACCTGTTTTTTCAAGATTGTCCATACCTGTTTTGAAAGCTCCAACACCAGGTAAAATAATTTTTTTAGCTTTATTAATAACAATCGGATCTGAACTTATTATAGAATTATAGCCTAGTTTATTTAAAATATTATGAATTGAACCAACATTACCAGTTTGATAATCTACTATTACAATCATATTAAATTTTCCTCCTTAATAATACAATTATTCATAGCGCATTTTAAATATTCAATCTCATAAAAATAATGATTCAAACGCATTAACCAGACGACCCCTCATGAACGACCAATTGTATTCATTTTCAACAATTCTCTTTGCATTAGATATCATTTGTTTTCTTTTATTTGTATTCATGAGTGTTTCGAAAGCCATTAGTAATTCCTCTTTATTCCAATTTAAGGATAAACCGCACCCAACTCTTTCCACGATTTCTCCAGCCAATGTGCCTTTGGATGTTAAAACAGGTGTGCCAAGCGCCATTGCTTCAAAAAGTCGATTCGGAGTACCGATTTGATTATTCAGATTTGAAGGGTCCATCATTACCATAACAACATCAGCGGATGAGATCAGGTCATAGATTTCCGTCTTATTCTTATATCCAACGAATTCGATGCGTGAACACCTCTTCGCAGCTTCTACGACTTTTTTTTCTAATCTTCCCCTACCCGCTAAAACAAATCTTAGACCTTCATTAGATTCTACAAAAGAAATCATTTCCTCAATATATCTATTAGGTTCAAGACTGCCTCCATAGAAAATAGTGATTTCCTTTTCATTTTTTTTGATAATCTGATGTTTTTCTAAAGGTATATCGATACAATTCATAACAACTACAATTTCACCAGGGAACCATTTTTTAAGATAATCTGCTATACGTTCATTTGCTGCGATTATCAAAGAAACTTTACGAACAAGAATCCTTTCCAATTCGTCTAGAATCTTTACGACAAAATTAGGAACGTCTTCGCTTACCATATATGCATAATGTTCATGCGCATCATACACTAGCTTTGCTTCATTTAATTTAGAAATAATCACACCTGGAATCAAGGTGTCGAGGTCGTGAGCATGCACAACGTCAGGTTTTTCTTTCTTAGCGAGTTTGATCACAGTTAAATAGAACCTTCCAAGATTTAAAAAATAAGAAATTTTTCGGGATACTTTGCCTACCCTTATTCTTCTTACTCTAAAGTCTGATTTCTCTTCTTCAGGAAATTTACATTCTCTATCCCAAGCAAAAACAACAACTTGTAATCCTTCATGAGATAATGCAGATGCTTCTTTCTCCACTCTTACATCGGGTCTGAATTCATTAGACAATAACATCAGAACTTTACCTTTCAAGATTGACTCGCTCCTTATTCATTGAGAAGGTTGATTGTGCAATTCTTTACTAACGATTTTTTACTAATTTCAATTAGCTCTACCGTCTTCAATCCGATTAAGCCAGAGTTGCGAGTTTCTGTCATTGGATCTCCGATGCTTTGCAAAAAATGCATTAGTTCGGTTCGTATTGTATTATTACGCTCCACTCCTAATTTGTAAGTGTAGCCAGATTCATAGACTAATATCTCTTGGGCCACTGCATCGATGTAAGCTGAACGACTTTCTCCAATTACATTAATCTGCCTAACTTTCTTGGGAGATAGCCAGCTCAAGGTGGCGTGGGAAAGCACTCCTGATTTCATCTCCGATATTATATAGGCCGCTTCTTCCATTTCCTTGCGCCTGAAAGGCTTTGCCACACAAGTAATCTTTATCGGCCATTCGTCAAGCAGATAATTTATTATATCGAAGTAATGAGGAGCGAGGTCCACAATCACATCCCTATCGGCAAAAGGCTGCTCGAGATTTGTCCACTCCATCTCGATCATGAAGATCTTGCCGAAAAACCTTTCCTTTATTAATCTTCGAATTTCAGCTAAAGCATTATTGAAACGATATATATGGCCAACAGAGAGGGTAAGATTCATCTCCTCCGCCAATTCGACTAGTTGCTTACCTTCCTCGGTCGTAAGTGTCATTGGCTTCTCTACCAGTACATGCTTCCCCGCCATCAAAGCATCTTTGCAGGCTTGGAAGTGCAGAGCGTTGGGTAGGCACACATTCACAGCTTTGATATCGGGTATGCTGAGCACCTCACGATAGTCATGATACAAACCTTCCACGCCGAATCTTTCCCTAGCCATCTCTAAATTCCTATCAGAAAGGTCAGACACCGCTTTCACCTGAACGTTAGGAATGGCGCTCCATTCCTCCACAA
This sequence comes from Methanomassiliicoccales archaeon, assembly GCA_038740345.1. Classification (NCBI taxonomy): domain Archaea; kingdom Methanobacteriati; phylum Thermoplasmatota; class Thermoplasmata; order Methanomassiliicoccales; species Methanomassiliicoccales archaeon. The sequence goes on along the minus strand of JAVYMA010000009.1, from coordinate 66,930 downwards.
TCTTGCGCCCCCAATACCCTACTCCCAGAACCCCTACCTGGAACTTCGGCATCTATAACCCCCAATAAAATTCTTTTATCACGTCGCAAATCTCCTTCACTTCTGATGATGTGAGTGAGGGGAACATGGGAAGAGACATCAATTCTTTAGCCAGCCTTTCGCTCACGGGGAACTCCCCCCCTCGATACCCATACATCTGCTGATATATCGGCTGCAGATGGACAGGCAGTGGATAATGGACGCCTACCTCGATCCCTCTCATCTCCAAGTATTTTGCTAAATCATCGCGCCTTTGGCATCTAATCACAAAAAGATGGAACACTGGCCTGATTTCACTCCCGCCTAAAGGAGGAAGACGTATACTCTCGAGTCCCTTCAGCTCCTTGGCATAAAGATTAGCCAACTCTCGCCTTTTCTCGTTATATGAGTCCAAGTTCCTTAGCTGTATCAGTCCGATGGCTGCATTGCATGAATTGAGCCTGGAAGTGTAGCCGACGACGTCATGGACGTAGCGCGAGACCCTCCCACAGTCCCTAAGCTTGGCCAACTCCTTGGCTAACTTCTCATCATTGGTGGTTATCATTCCTCCATCTCCTCCTACCGTCATATTCTTAGTGGGATAGAAGGAGAAGCAGCCCATATCGCCGATCGATCCTACTTTTTTTCCTTTATAAACAGCTCCATGAGCCTGGCAAGCGTCCTCCACCAGCAGGAGTTTTCTTTTTTTGCATATATCCACCACAGGATCCATGTCCGTTGGATGCCCATAGAGATGCACTGGCAGGATTCCAGCTGTATCTTTTCCAATCGTCTTGACCAATTTTATGACGTCCAAATTATAATCTAACTCATTTACATCTGAGAATCGCGGAATAGCGCCTGCTTGAATCACTGCGTTGGCGCTAGCTATGAAAGTGAACGGGGTAGTAAGCACCTCTTTGCCGCAGACCTTCGCCGCTATGAGCGCCATCTGCAGCGCGTTCGTCCCTGAAGAACAGGAAATGGCATAGTCCGTGCCGATGTAACGGGCGAACTCTTCCTCGAATTTCTTAACGCTCTCTCCCATGACTAAGCGCTCGTTCCTCAATGCTGAAGCGGCGGCTTCGATCATCTCTGGCGTCATTTCTGGTCTCGACAGCGGTATTTTCATCGCACTTCTCACCTTAGATTCTTGATGACCCTAGCAGGATTACCCACCACCAAGGTTCTGGGCGGGACGTTTTTGGTCACAACTGAACCTGCTCCAACCATGGCACCTTCCCCTATGGTGATGCCGCACACTATAGTGGCATTAGCCCCGATCGAGGCTCCTTTTTTGACCAGTGTGGGCGTGATGCTCCAATCTCCCACGGCGCGCGGATGCAGGTCATTGGTGAAGGTCGCATGCGGACCGATGAAGACCTCGTCCTCTATAGTAACGCCAGAAGGTATGAAGGCGAAGGCCTCTATCTTGCACCTATCGCCAATAATAACCCCTCTTTGTATCTCGGTAAAAGCCGCAATCTTGCAATCACGACCTATCTTACATCCATATAAATTCACAAAATCCCTGACAATGGTGCCTTCTCCTATCTCGCAGTCATTGATGGAATAGAATTTTGCCAGTAATTTGAATTTTGAGTTCTGTGGAGCTTCATTCATGCGTCTCGTCCATAGTCCCGCCATGATTAAAGGTTTGTCCTTAGAAAGTGCGCGAAATATTTTCTGGATGAATCCTTTGAAGGATAACCCAGAAATAGAAGGAATCTGATGAGCGGCGCGTGAGAATCGCTACCGTGGTTGGCGCCAGACCTCAATTTGTAAAATGCGCCCCTCTCTCCAAAGAGATCAGAAAGAAAGACCATGAGATTCTAATTCATACCGGTCAGCATTATGATTATGAGATGTCCAAGGTGTTCTTCGATGAATTGCAGATACCGGAGCCAGATTACAACCTCAATGTGGGTTCCGGCAGCCATGGGGAGCAGACTGGAAGAGCCCTGGAGGCCATCGAGAAGACTTTAATCGAGGTCAAACCCAAGCTGGTCATAGTCTACGGCGATACAAATTCGACCTTGGCAGGAGCGTTAGCAGCAGCCAAATTAAACATTCCAGTTTGTCATGTCGAAGCAGGGTTGCGCTCCTACGACCGCAAGATGCCTGAAGAAATCAATAGAGTGCTCACAGACCACGTATCATCTGTGCTCTTCGCCCCCACGGAAAGGGCGGTGGAGAATCTCTCAAAGGAGGGAATACGTAAAGGAGTCTATAGGGTTGGAGATGTGATGGTAGACTCATTGGCCATGGCGAAAAAGGCTGCCGCAGCTCCCTCACCCATGATAGAATCATTGAATTTAGAGAAGGGGAAATACATCGCCATGACCATGCATCGATCCCAGAACACGGATAACCCACAAAATCTCAGGAGGATAATTTCAGCCCTGTCTCGAATTGAAGAGAGGGTGATCTTTCCTGTACATCCTAGAACGCGCAAGGCTTTGCAAACCGAGGGACTTATCCACAATCTCCCAGGTAATCTGAGCCTTATCGATCCTTTGGGATATGTGGATATGATACGACTAATGTCGAACGCAAGAGTAATTCTCACCGACTCAGGGGGAATTCAAAAGGAGAGCTACCTTCTCGGAGTGAGATGCGTTACCATGCGTGACACCACGGAATGGCCCGAGACGCTGAGGGGGGGTATGAACATCCTTGTTGGCTCTGATCCTGAGAAAATAATTAAGGCCTTGAGCAAGGACTTTAAGGTGAAGAAGTTTAAAGGAAACCCCTTTGGAACGCCTGGAGCCTCCAAGAGGATAGTTTCTCGCCTGAGGAGATTGAGTTTTTAAGCATATAAGCACTCATCACTCGACACTTATTAATTCAATTAGGGAATTAGGCGTCAGGATGTTGGTCAGCGTAGTCCTGAATGTGATGAATGAGGAGAAGAATATATCCGATTTGCTCGATTCCTTAGTGGTCCAGGAGCAGCCGTTAGAGATCATAGTAGTGGACGCAAAATCTAAGGATCGGACGCTGGAGATCGCTCAAAGTTATGCTCAGAGATACCCTTTCATAAAAGTATATGTGGAGCCTGGTTCGCGTGGCCATAGCACCAATTTCGGGATTTCCAAGGCCACAGGGGACATCATCGCCTTCACGGGTGGTGACTGCATAGCCAATCCCTTTTGGGTAAAGGAGCTGCGCAAGACGATTCAAGAGGGAGCGCCTATTGTAGCTGGCAAGTGCATAAACATCGGCCTGAAAGCATGGGAGGAGTTGGACAGGGTCGAGCTCTATTACAAAGGCGTGGATTGCTCATATCCTAGCGCCAACGAGGCCTTCCGACGGGATGTGATAGAGAAGGTGAAGGGATTCGACACTTGGTTTGTCACCGCTGAGGACATAGATTTGAACTATAGAGCTGCGGATGCGGGTTACAAGATAGTGTATAATCCTAACGCCATCGTTTACCATCGTACCAAAGCCACCATCTATCGTTTCTATAAACAGGCTTTCTGGAATGGAGTGGGTAGGAAGCAGCTCACCTTGAAGCATGGGAGGCTATGGGATAAATATGATCCAATGCGCATGTTCAAGCAGAGAATGACTTTTTGGTCACTCACCAGGCTGGCCGTGGCGCTCATGGGATACGTGGGCTACAAGCTTTTCGACGCCAGGCCTCCCTATTCCAAGCGCCTCATGGGAGTGCAGGAGAAGCAAACATTTTAACCGCGTCTCTGGTTAAGCATGGAGGACGTGCTCCATTGAAGGTAAGCATAGTGATTCCGACCATGAACGAAGAGGAGTCCATCGGAGCGGTGATGGACGCCATAAACGCTGCGATGAGCACTTCGAGCTATGCTTATGAGGTGCTGATCGTGGATATCTCACAGGACAGGACTAAAGAGATCGCCGCGTCCAAGGGTGCGAAGGTTATCGAGGAGCAGCGAAGGGGGTACGGAAGAGCCTACAAAACAGGTTTCCAGGCGGCACAAGGGGAGGTTATTGCTACCTTGGACGCTGACTGCACCTACCCTGCAGAAGAGATACCCAGATTAGTAGCGATGCTATTCTCAGAGGGCTTGGATTTCATAACTACGGATCGCTTCGCAAATATGGAAGAAGGGGCGATGTCTGGAATGCATCGCTTTGGCAATAAATTGCTAACATTCACTGCTCGCCTCCTTTTCCACGTCAGGTTCAAAGACTCGCAAAGCGGTATGTGGGTATTCCGCAAGGAGTGCCTAAAGAAGTTGAATCTTACCAACGATGGGATGCCTTTCTCAGAAGAGATTAAGATAGAGGCTTTTCGCAATCTTAGGGCGCGAGAGGTGCCTATCGTGTATAGAAAAAGAGTGGGAGAGGTAAAACTCTCCTCTTGGAAGGACGGATGGAAGAATTTCAAATTCCTGTGGAGGAAGAGATTCATAGCATAGTTCCCCAGAGGTTCAGAAGTGGGGAAACCTCTGCTTGACGGTTTTAATAGCGTTCCGAAGACCTTCTTTCGCCTCTAAGTTCCTGAGCGCTGCTGAAGGATGATAAGTTGGCATCACATCTATCCTCTCCCCTCGCAGCGATACGGTGAAGATCTGATTCGCCACTTCCTTCATCTTTAAGTCTCGACCCAGGATGCACTCAGATGCCGTCTTGCCCAGGGTCACGATAAGTTCCCTTCCCCTAAGCTCATCCTCCAAATAGGCAAGGCAAGCCTCAATCTCCTCTTGCTTTGGTCGCCGATTACCCGGAGGCCGACATTTCACCACATTCGTTATCATGATACTGTCGCGGGGAAGCTTTTCCTCCTCCAGTATTCGGTCCAATAATTTGCCCGCGCGGCCTACGAAAGGCACACCATAGAGGTCCTCTTTTTCACCTGGCGCTTCTCCTACGAAAACTACAGGCGAGAAAAGATCTCCTGCCGGTGCAACCACTTTTGTGCGACCCTGCTTAAGTTGACATAGATCGCAATCTAGATCTATCAACATATCATGCCTCCAACAGATCCTTGGCGGTGAGCAAGGGAAAAAGCTCTACGCCATAATCTCTCAAGCGCTCCATTCCACCTTCCTGCCTATCGATCACGGTGAGGACCGCTTCCACCTTAGCCCCCGCAGCTCTCAATACCTCAATGGCCTGAGTCGAAGAGGCGGCGGAAGTCACGACATCTTCCACCACCAGAACCCTATCGTTCTGTCTAAGGTCCCCCTCGATCATCTTCGATGTACCATGATCCTTGCGCTCCTTGCGCACCATAACGTATGGAATTCCAGTGCGAAGGGAAAGGGCTACCGCCAGAGGCACAGAACCGAGCACCACCCCAGCTATGCGATCGAAGGCCAGCTCCTTAGCCAAAACCATGCCGGCCATCTCCTCGGTTATCTCCGCCAACACCATGGGGTCCGTGGATGCCCTCTTTATGTCGATGTAATAGTTGCTCCTTTTCCCAGAGGCCAGGGTGAAGTCACCGTACACCAGCGCCCCACACTCCTTCAGTATCTCCTTCAATCTCATCTTGCTCATTTCACCAAGGCTCCTTCTTCAACCCCTTCTTGAAACCGATTATGTTCACCAATCTATGGATCACTGGCACCACCAACAGGAGGACGGCTAAGGCCACAATCCCCAAACCTTGCAAATACCTTTCCGATATCCATTGAGGCTGCACCAGCAGCGCTAGCAGTAAAGCGCCCACCACGAAATCATATTGATCTAAACCCGTGACCTTGGCGCCTCTCTCCAATCCTAGCCTCCTTTTTACGAATGCCCCCCCTAAGTCTCCCAACAAGGAGCCTATGGCCAAGGCCAGGATTATTAGAAGAGCCTCAGGCATCAGTCCGAATCCTAAATAATCTTCCGAACCTAAAAGATCCCCCACCAGAAGCTGAATCAGTCCCACTAGGATGCCAGTGAGCGTACCGCCGAGAAAACCTCTCCATGTCTTCCCGTCGCCGAGGATGCGCTTTCCCCTCCAGGTCCGCCCCATATCCATTGGCAACCCTCCGCCGAAGAACACGGCCGCTGAGTTTGGCACCATGGCGGGCAAGAACACCCATATGCCCAAAGCTATGGAGGTCAGCGTGTCCACGCCTCAGGATTTCAACGCGGCGTTTAGAACCTTTCGCTAAAGGCCTTTGAAGGAGAAGAAACTCAAAAGGTCATTAGGAAGAGTGTTAGCGACCCGCATTTCCAGCTGATCAGCGAAATGCTTAGCTCTCTTATCAAAAATCACCGCTGCTCCCACATCCGTCTCGTTGCGGATGAGTCGTCCTATGCACTGCTTTATCTTCCTAGCGGCCGGAACCTTTACCGTGTACTCCCAACCTTTTCCGAACTTGATCTCGTAATAGTGCAGCAGCGCTCGCTGTCTTGCCGTTGGCTTAGGATATGGAATACCTACAAGAAGAGCGACTTCCAGCTCCCTATCCGGAAAATCGATTCCTTCGCTCACCCTTCCACCCATCACCGCGAAGAGCACCTGCCCCTCCGCCGACTGCATCTTGAAGCTTGCCACTGACTCCATAAGTTCCGCTTGGGGCATGCCCCTTTCTTCCACGAATACCTTTTTCCGGATCTTCGCCAGAACGCCATCGGACAGGAAGCGGTCCATCAATCCGTACGAGGGAAAGAATACCACCGTGTTCCGGTCTAGCGCATTGCAGCATCGAATGACGTAATCCTCCATTCGGACTAATATCTCCTCATCCTTGACCATGTCCTCGTACTTCGTGGTGACATCCTCTGCGTATAGAATCAGACGATTTGCTGGATCGAATGGTGAGGGAAAGGCGCGGAGAATGGTACCTTCTGGTAGACCTATGGAATCGCGGTATTCGTGTAAAGGGGCAAGGGTTCCAGACATGTGAAGCGAGCCGGCGCAGTCATGGAAGAAGCTACAAGCTAAGGACGGGTCGAGACAATAAGCTTCGAAGCGAGGATTATCGCCCCCCACCACAAGCTTGACGTAGTAATCCTCATCCAACTTGAGCCAGAGGCTTAGGAACGCCCCTAATGAATAGATGTAAGAGCGCGGCAATCGCCCTTGCTCCTTCTTGCTCTCTCTTATTATCTCTCCGTGAGTCATGATGGCCTTGCAGGCAATGCCCAATTGCCTAGAAGTGAGGGCGAAAGCCTGCATGAGCCCCACCGTGAGCAGGTCTGGAGGTATCAGGCCATCCTCATCCAGGACATATTCTTTAACCGCTTCCTCCAACATTACTTGCAAACGCTCGGCTACATCCCTGATGCTCACGCCCTCGGCAACCTCTGGGTCCCCATACTCATCCAATTCCCTCTGCACCATGATTAGGGAAGCTTTGGATAGCTGGAGAGAGCGGGATTCCCGAGCGTATTCGGGGAGGTTATGCGCTTCATCCACCACTATAATTATGTCAGAGAGGGGGACGTTCAACCTGTCAATGAAAGACTCTCTAACGAAAGGGGTGAAAAAATAGGCGTAGGGAGCAGTGACAACAGTGGCATATGACAGCAGCTCTTTGTTCAACTCATATGGACACAGGGCGAGCGATTCGCAATATTGGGAGAACTCTTCCACTGTAGGCAACTCTCTTTGACAATACTCCAGAATGCTTTCAAAAGGGTAGCTCAGCATGGCTTCGTAGAAACGGCAGCCTCCTTCCTTTCCTGTTAAGGATCTGCGCTTGCGCTCCCCACATAGCCGGGAGAGTTCCTCTGCGTTCCCCTGCTTCAATTCCGGGTCGCGGGAGAAGAGCGGACAGGTTGATTGTCGCCCCTGCACCCCCAATCCGAATATTTTAGCCTGAGAATTTATGCGGCGGAGCTCCAGGATGACTTGTCGCTGCTGAGAGTTGGTCCTGGTAAGGTATACTACTTTACGCCCTGCGGCTAAAGCCACTTCCAGCGAAGCCGATAAGGCGCAAACGGTCTTCCCCGTTCCCGTCCCGCTCTCCATCACGATGTGCCCTCTATCCCGCAGGCTCGACAAAATGCATGCTACAATCTCATTTTGATGCTTTCTAGGTGGATAGGGGAAGAGTTTCATCTAATGAAATAGGCAGGTAGGATGAGAATAGAATTTCGCGGAGATGAGCGAAAATGGTCCTTTTGAACAATCCTAAGGTAAGTTTTAGGTGTTTCTGCGCCAGATCTCTTCGGGCACTTCATCGTAACAAGTTTCCATATTATCATTTCCGCCGTTGCAGTGGCCATTGCCCGAAATGAGCTCATATATCCTTTCCTTCTTGAAAAGCCAATAGTGAATCCTCCACTCCCTCCCATCGTATAGAGTGGTCTCCTCTCTTTCTGTGGTGAGGATACCAGTGTCCTCGAGCATATAGAAGGCGTCCCGATCCTCGGGCTCCAATATGTTGTCGATGATGCGTTCAGAATAGCCGAAGAAATTCATCACATGCTGGGCCATGGCCCTCGCCTGGTCCTCAGGCATTCCCGCCTGATCGATGCTGGTCTTTATTGCTTGGGTAAGGTCATCCACAGTCAGGGTCAAGAACTTACCATTCTCCCCCAACATAATGTCGTCTACTTGCTTTTTCCCATTTCTTTCTTTCTCGAACTCCGAGCTTCCGGACGCCTTTCCATTTGCCTTCTTTTCCTTGGAAAAACCATTGCCCTTAACGGATGCGCTCTTGGACATCATCTAAATCTCAGGCCCCCCTATAGATGAATCATATGCGATTGCGATTTGCGAGTCAGATAGACCTACGCAATTCAACATCTTGTATTTATAATTTGGTGTCGAGAGACATAACACATGTTAATCCATTTCAGGTAATCTGGCATATCTATTTTCCTGAGCAGAGTGTGCATGAGATGCAATCATAAAAGGATTTAATAGGAGGAGTGTGGGAAGATAACATTGTGAGTTGTCATGATCGCCCAATTTAAAGTCATACCCGTCGGCAAAGGGGAAAGCCTATCAAGTTATGTCGCTGAGTGCGTGCGGATCGTAAAAGAGAGCGGACTCAAATATCAGCTAACGCCCATGGCCACCATAATCGAAGGCGAATGGGATGAAGTCATGGAAGTTATCGGCAAATGCCATCATAAAGTACGCTCCATGTGCAACCGGGTTGTCACTAGCATTGAGGTGGATGACCGTGGCGGACATAAGGATGCTATGGAGCAGAAGGTCAGAAGCGTCCAGGATAAGCTCTCCAGAGCCCATCCATCAATGTAATAGTCAGTTCAACTAGCCCTGTGTTGCACTTGGATAGCGCTTAGCTAGCTCACCACCGATAAGCATCAAGATAACCATACCCATGAGAGAAACCACCAGTATCATGACGAGTTCATTTATCCCTTCGAAACTGGTTGCCCCTATGGCTAGTGCGGCTGAGACGTTTCTGTAGGCCGCCCCCAATGCCAGCACCTTCTTCTTGTTCACGTCCCGTCCTCCCATGCCCCAGCCGAGGGCGAAGGCAAGCAGCGCGAAGACGAGCGATACCAAGATGGCGGTGGTGCCAATCACGCTAGCTAGGTAATCGAAATAGGCCACGAAAACCGCGATAACGAGGATCGCCAAGCTGAAATTGGCCACCTGGGCCATGAGGGGGGCCAGACGGTCGGCAACCTCCCCATATCGAGCCTTTACAAAAAGGGAGAAAGCAAGCGGGAGGAGTAGGAGTGTGATCAAAGAGCGAGCCAGCTCCCATGCACCAATATCCAGATCATCGATAAGCAATGGAAGAACGAGCGGCGCCAAGACGATGGTAGCCATCATGAGCAACACCATGAGTCCAACGGACAGCGCCATGTCCCCTTTAGCCACATGAGCCAGTTTGGGAAGGAAGGGACAGCCAGCACAGAATGCCACGATCAGAAACCCCGCGGCCAAGTCTTCTGGCAAGGGGAAAGCCCAGATGAGAAATAGGGCTAGCAGGGGAACGAGGACAAAACTCACCAGTAAGGCCGAGGCTACCATCCTGAAATCGCGCAAAGGTTGAAGAATCTGCCGCAAGGTGAGCGAGAAACCCATGGATAGCATACTGCACACTACGAAGGCTAGTCCCATGACGGTCCCGATCGATGCCATGAACTCTTTTATGCTAACCATATCTACCATTTGCCAACCTCTTCCATTGACGTGGACTGTATCAGAGCCTATATGGCAAAGACGATATCAATACGCTCTCAGTCGATTAATGCCTTGCCTCGCATGTTTGTACATTCCCTAAAATTCCCATCATCCTTTCGGACCGCCCTTATTTTCTTAAGAGATGTAGGACTTAGGACGCATCTGGGAGAGGCGGATGAAGCGCGCCTCCTTGAAGTCCTTGAGCTTGAGCATGTAATCGAGAACCTCCTTGGAGACCACATCATCCACTGCCACCAACATGATCGCCATCCCCCCTCTGGTCTCGCGCCCGACGCCCATGCGAGCGATGTTGATGTGATTCTCTCCTAATACGGTTCCTACACGGCCGATGATGCCGGGGACGTCATTATGCTTGGTCAAGAGGAAATCTCCTTCAATTGGCATGTCAAGGTCATATTCATCCACTCCCAATAGCCTCATCTGAGTGCCAGGGAAGACGGTCCCCCGCACCTCACGGCTGACCCCATCGGAATGGATCCGGACGGAGATCATATTTACATACCTAGGCGACTCCTCGCTCCTGGTCTCGGTGATCTGAATTCCTTTCTCTTTGGCTATGTACGAAGCATTAACTATGTTCACTTGCTGCTCTCCGATTATATGGCTCAGGACGCCGATTATGGCGGAAGTGCTCAGGGTCTTGGTGTCCAATAGGGCTAGCTCTCCAAAGTAGCCCACCTCTATTTTCTTCACCGGACCGTCGACCAGCTGGAAGGCGAAGGAGGCCAAGGTCTCGGCCAAGGGTATATACGGAAGCACTTTTGGCTCCACTCTTCCCAAGGGTGCATTGACAGCATTGGAAATCTTACCTTCCACCAGGAAGGCTTTGACGCACTCCGCCATCTCCAACGATACTTTCTCCTGTGCTTCCTTGGTGCTAGCTCCCAGGTGGGGGGTCACGATTATGTTATCCAATTCCAGGAGCTTAGATCCCTTGGGAGGCTCGTTCTCGAACACATCCAAGGCCGCGCCAGCTATGCGCTTGGACTTCAAGGCCTCGTACAACGCCTCCTCATCCACTATCCCTCCCCTAGCACAGTTGATGAGCAGGACGTGCGGCTTCATCAGGCGGAATTGCTCTTTTCCTATCATGTGCTTGGTGCTTGGCGTAAGCGGGGCATGTATGGTTATTATGTCCGCCTCCTCGATGACTTTCTCCAGCGGCATCAACCTGACACCTAGCTTGACCGCTGCCTCTGCTGGCAAAAAGGGGTCGTAGCCTACCATCTTCATCTGGAAGGAGCGGGCTCGCTTGGCCACCTCCGCTCCCACGCGCCCAACTCCCACAATACCCAAGGTCTTCCCGTTGAGCTCGGTGCCAATGAACTTGGATCTCTCCCATTTTCCACTCTTTAAAGAAGCATCCGCCCATACTATCTTGCGGGCTAATGATAGCATCATGGCCATGGTATGCTCCGCCGCGGATACGATATTTCCCAAGGGTGTGTTCATGACTAACACGCCCCTGCGCGTCGCCGCTTCCACGTCTACGTTGTCCACCCCTACGCCCGCTCGGCCCACTACCTTAAGTTTCTTGCCCGCCTCGATCACCTCCCTGGTGACCTTGGTGCCTGAGCGGATGATCAACGCCTCGTAATCGCTGATTATCCTGATTAGCTCCTCATGAGGAATGCCTGGTCTTACATCCACCTGCAAACTTGAGTCCTTCGTGAGTATCTCAAGCCCCTCTTTAGAGAGTTCATCTGTGACCAACACCTTCATCGCATCGCCTCCAATGACTCGTCCAGGGCTTTGAACAGGTCATTCATGTCCCTCATGGTCAGATCTCCCATATGCCCTATGCGGAAGGTCGAATCCTTTATCTTACCATAGCCTGGAGATATCTCAAAGCCACGCGCCTTCAGCTCCTTGTCCAGCCTAGCGAAGTCTAGGCCACCGGATTCTATCACGGTTATGGTCTCAGACTCATAGCCTTTCTCTGCGAAAAGCTTGAAACGTTTCCGCGCCCAAGCCCTGGTGGCCTCGGCCATCTCATGATGGCGCGCATAGCGGTTGGCCATGCCCTCCTTCAACATCTTATCTAGTTGATAGTCGAGGCCATACATTAAAGAGATGGGGGGCGTGGTCAAGGGCATATCCTTGTCCGCGGCCTTCTTGTATTCCAAGAGGTCCATATAATAGCCTCGCCCCTGTACTTTTTCTGCCACCTTGAGCAATCGGTCGGAACAGCATATGATGGCCAACCCTGGAGGTAATGCCAGAGCCTTCTGGGATCCGAACACTAGGGCATCGATCTCCATCTCCCGTAGCTTGAGGTCCACCGCTCCCACTGAGGTGACACCGTCGACGAAGATCAAGGGATCGCCCTCAGCTTTGAACAATCTGACGAGTTCTTTGGTAGGATTTAGCACGCCGGTGGAGCTCTCATTTGATACTATAGTCACCGCTTCCGTTGCGGGCTCTAGCTTACCCGCCACGTCCACGCATCGAATAGCCTTGCCCCAGGCCACCTCTACACGCTTGACCGTCTTGCCGCACGCCACGCCGATCTGCGCCCATCTATCGCCAAAGGAGCCATTGGTGAGCGACATCATATGATCGTGCACGCCGCTACGCACACATGCCTCGAGGAAGCCAGTGGCGGAAGCAGGCATGAGGAATATATTCATATCCGTATCAAGGACCTTATGCAGCTTCTCCACGATGCTGCACTGCAATTGCGCATATTCCTTACCGCGATGGATCATCATGGGTTTGCTCATCGCCCTCAGGGTGTCCTCGAATACCTCTACTGGTCCGACTGTGAATAGCCTGTTACCCACTTGTCTTCCCCCGTGTTCCGTTTGGAGGCGCGCCGAACTCTCGGCACAAAGCCCCTTAGAGCCGTGCATAACGGACCAAATTGCTCCTCTGGCCCTGGATATGATATACACTGGCCCGACGCACCAGTATCAAAAGCCACCTCATATAAACATTTGCTGATGTAGCAAAAAGCTGGGGATTTCATTCGCCGCTAGGACGAGCAAAAGAAGGTTGAGAAAAGCGTTTCGCAGAGCAAATAGCAGCATAATGGCTCAGGGTTGTACTTGTAGCAGTAGGGGAAGGCCATTGCCCTGGGGGACGATGATATACTTTATGTTAGAATTAGGATCGCTCAGGGCCTGGATGTACAACCAAGTGAGGTGGTTAAGCGTAACATTGCTGGCATCGGGATCCTGCTGCTTGAACATTTCCATTATAAGCTTAATGGCGACAGCTGAGCCGTACGCCTTTATTATCTGCGCTTGTGCGGAAGCATTCGCATTTATTATGGTGGCGGTGAGATTGCCCTGTGCTAAGACTATTCTTGCCTGCGCCTGATAAGCTGCAGTAATGAGGTATTGCTCAGCCACTTTCTTATCTTCTATGGCCTTGCTTACGCTGTCTGCAGGCCTTACATCCCTGAGAGAGAAGAGCTCCACCACGATATCATGCTCGGCCAATTGCCTGGTGATGTTATCTCTGATGCTGCGCTCCACGGCATTGCGATTCTCTCCTATGATATCCAAGGCATTGTATTGAGCTGCCATACCTCTAGGCACTGCGCTGCATATCTTGCTCCAAGATAGTGTGCTTATGATCTCCATATTTCAGCCTGACGCTGGACGCCTTATCCGCTGGGATGTGATAGATCACGCTTAAAACCATGAATACCTCTAAATTGTCGTTGGAGCGCACGACAATCGAACCGTAATTGTCATCGGCTAAGTCCTGCCCTATGAATTCCACGCTTTGAGAATTGTAGCGGATGAGCTCTATGCTGCAGAGCAGGAAATAAGGGTTTATGTGCCATCGCTCATCCAAAGTGATGCCGATGTATTTCGCGTCTGGAGCTGACGTGACCACCGCCTTGTAGCCTAAGGGAACGCTCGCGAACCATGCCGCGAAAAAGATCAGCAGAAAGACCAAGATTATGGCGATGAAAAGTGCCCTTGCCACTTTGTTCTCTCTTATCCAACTCAGATATTTAGCCATTCTATACACTTCGACTTCCCTTATAGCTGTGGTAAGAAGAGGTAGAATACGCAGTTAGAATGTTCACCTTTCTCAAACTTTTATGTGAATGTTCCGATAGAAATTGATTTCCAGGGGCGTTGAGATAGCCAATATTTTTGCGACGAATCACCTCTTGAGGTCCACCTTAAAATTTGATGATGTGGTCGTTCTTGTCACCTCGTCCGATTCCTTTGTAAACGAACCCTGCCTCAATGAACTTGTCAGGGTCCACCACGTTTCGCCCATCAACTATAACCGGATTGGGACAACCTGATAGACGCTTGAGCTTCAAGGGTTCCAGGCTGTAATACTGAGAATGAGCTGTCAATATGGCAATGGCATCGGCTCCTTCCACAACCTCGTCTAGATCTTTGCTCAAAGGTACACCAGGATAGCTCGGTACGTACGGATCGTGAACTGATGTCCTCGCTCCCGCCTGCACCAACAGATCCCGGTAGGCCTCTGAGGGAGGATTCCTCGCATCATCTGAGTCGTGAATGAACGCCCAACCCAATATGGCAATCTTAGATCCTGTGGGCTTCTTCCCGATTCTTTCCAACGCCCTGACCGTCAAATTGTACATATGGCGCGGCATGAAGTCATTCACCTTCCTTGCCAAAACGTAGATAGACTCTAAACCCTCTGGATAGTCTAGGAAACCACCCTTGAGCTTCACCCCACGCTCCAAATGATAAGTGTCCTTGGTGAGGCAATGCCCCCCAACCCCCGCACCTGGCCAGAGTATGGCACGTGTGACGCCTTCTCCCTTCAGACTATCTATGCCCGTCCTCACATCATAGACGTTCACCCCCATAGCCTCGCAATACAAGGCCAACTGATTGACAGCTGCTATCTGCAGATCCCTGAAGGTATTCTCGGCAGTCTTGGTCACCTCGGCCGCGGTGGCAGTCATCTTGATTATCTTACCTTTTGTAAGCACAGGAGCGTATAGCTCTGCGGCACGTTCGGTGCTGACCTCGTCTATCCCACCCACTATCCTATCGTGCTCACGAATGTTCCTGATGAGCCGGCCGACCATCACCCTTTCTGGGGCGTGCGCCAGAGCAAAGTCTTCTCCAGCCACCAATCCAGATTCCTCCTCCAATAACTGCTTTGCCATTCCCTCAGTTGTCCCAGGCGTAACCGTGGACTCAAGTACCACAAGCATCCCTTCTCTCAGATTGCGCCCTACGTTGCGGAGGCCCTCATTCAAAGCGCTGAAATCCGGAACTAGATCCTTGGGATTGGCGAAGGGTGTTTGTATGGCCAGCGTGACCGCATCCAACTCAGAAATCCTAGAGAAATCAGATGTGCATTGGAACTTACGCGCCGCCACCACCTTTTTCAAGAGCTCCTCCAGACCGGGCTCGTTGCCTTTAAGGGGGCTCTCTCCCCGATTGAGCATGTCTATTTTATGCCCCGAGGAACTGGAGGCGCGCTGGAATCCTAGCACCAATTCGAAATGGGGAACGTCAGCGAAAAGTACAGCAGCAGGAATCCCTACATATCCCATTCCCACTACGCCGACTTTCTTGATAGGCCCCCTTTTCGATATCAACGACCGTAATTTCGACGTCATGACAGCACTGCATAGCGCTGCCTGACTTAATGATTTTTCAGCGTGTTGTCGAAAAGGGCGAGATTCCTCATTAGAAAAACTTCTATGATGTGGGAGCGAGTCTGGTTAGCGCTTCCTCTACATCCTCCTGGGTGATTCCATAATGAGTAACAAACCTTACAATCGTTTTTCCAAATGAAGAGCACAGGACACCTTTCTTCTTAGCCTGAGACACATAATCACTAGCTTTCATAGGGGAGACATCCACCAAGACGATGTTGGTCTGAACAGTGGACATGTCGACGCTTAAGCCGTGTTCCGCTAACCCTCTAGCAAGAACTTTTGCATTGTCATGATCCTCTTTCAGGCGCTCCACCATGCTCTCCAAGGCGACTATGCCTGGAGCAGCGATAATGCCTGCCTGTCTCATCCCCCCTCCTAGCATCTTCCGATTCTTCCTGGCTCGATCGATGAAGTCCTTATCCCCGACAATGACCGAGCCTACAGGACACGCCAGCCCTTTGGAGAGACAGAAGGTTATGCTGTCCACGTGCCTCGCGAAATCCTTAGGTCCCACATCCAAGGCCACGCAGGCGTTGAAAATTCTTGCTCCATCTATGTGGACCTTCATACCGCGATCATGGGCTGAGGCCGCCACTTCCTCCACTTGCCGGGGCGTCCAGCAGCATCCCCCCGCCCGGTTGTGCGTATTCTCTATAGCCACCAAGGCGGGATTGGGATAATGCAGCTCTCTTCCTCTAAAACTGGCTTCTAGTTGTTCTGCGGTGAAGACCCCTCTCTCACCTTTTATTAAACGAGGAATGACGCCTGCAACTGAAGATATCCCTCCTACCTCATAATAATAGATGTGAGCCTCCGCTTCGCAGAACATCTCATCCCCATGGCGACAATGTGTCATCACCGAAATCAAGTTGCCCGCTGTTCCGCTTGGTACTAAAAGCGCCGCCTCCTTTCCAAAGCGATCCGCCGCCATGCGTTCTAGTCGGTTGACCGTGGGATCCTCTCTCGCCACATCGTCCCCTAACTCCGCCTCCTGGATAGCTCGCATCATATCCTTCGTGGGCAGAGTGACGGTGTCACTGCGGAGATCGATGAACCTCACCACTGCACCTCCACCTTATGACCTGATTGCAGGGACCTTATTGCCGCTTCGCAGATGCGCAGATCCTGTAGCGCATCCCTTCCTCCCGCCCGGGGTTGGCTTCCGCTCTTGGCCGCTCTTAAGAAATCCTCCAGCTCACGTTTTAGAGGTTCCTCCTTCTTGACGGAGATGCGACGCACGTCTGTCTCCAGTGGCACTCGGAAGGCATCTGCCATATCGAAGTCCTTGGTGGTGGAGGAGGATACCTCCAAACTTTGATCCATGTAATCCAGCTGCACGAACCCTCCGCTGCACGTAAGCGATACCTTGCGGACCTTCATGGGCGTGAGCCAATTAACTTCCACGAAGGCCACGATGCCACCCTCCATTTCCAAAAGCAGGTTGGCATGGTCCTCGAAGGAGGAGCTGTTGAATCTTCCCCCTAAAGCGTAAACACTCCGAGCCTCCATTCCTGTCATGTATCTCAACACATCGACATCGTGAATACCAAGGTCCATCACCACTCCCACATCCCTTACCCTCGCAGGGAAGGAGGACACTCTCCTGGAAGCGAAAGTTATAACCTTACCGAAGCGCCCCTCTCGCAGAGCTTCTCTAGCCGCCGAGACTACTGGGTTGGACCGTTCCACGAAACCTGCAGCCAAAGTCACCCCCTGCCTCTCGGCCAAGGTGCATAATTCTTCTGCGGTACTTGAATCTCCAGTGAACGGTTTCTCCACTAGAAGATGACGCCCTGCCAGGATAGTTCTTCGCGCAATCTCATGATGCTTGCTAGTTATGGTGCATACGCTGACCGCTTCCGTCTCAGCTAAAATGCTCTCGATGGAGTCGAAGGCCTTCACTCCGAAACGTTCCGCCACTTTCTTACATTGTGCTCGATCAACATCATACACGCCGATCAGGTTGGATATCTCCGAATATATGCGAGCGTGATTCTGGCCCATGGAACCGACGCCAATGACCCCCGTGTTGAGCATGGACCGCAATCTCACAAGGCAATAATTAATCCATCTCCCCCTTTTCTCCTCATTTACATAATAAAAATGTGGGTGTATGCACAGTATTTTATGGTGAGGGCTGCATTCCAAAATGAGGCGAAATGAAACCGTCCCTAATGCAAATATTAGCGTGCCCTAAATGCAAGCATCATCCTTTGGACCTAAAGGTAATCAAGGAAGAGGGGGGAGAGGTGATAGAAGGCGAAATCACTTGTCCCAGGTGCAGAATAGACTACCCTATCGAGGATGCCATACCCAATATGCTGCTTCCAGAGGAACGTTGATTTAGACCTTAGCCAGCGCTTCTTTGATACGTTGCATTCCTTCGATTAGGTGCTGCGTGCTAGCCGCATAGGAGATTCTTATGTGTCCTTCTCCAGAAGGACCGAAGGTAGAGCCGGGGGTTACAGCTACATGAGCCTCTTGGAGCAGATACATGGTCAGCTCCTCTGAGTTCATGTCCAGGGAATATTTGGGGAACATGTAGAAAGCGCCCCTGGGTCTAGGGCAGCTCAGCTGAGGTATTTCCGAAAGTAGTTGGTAAACTAGGTCCCGCCTAGCCCTGAACTCATCGACCATCGCCTTAACGCAATTCTGGGGCCCTAAAAGAGCTTCCACCCCAGCCACTTGCGCGAAGGAGGTGGCGTTCGTCACCGATTGCGTCTGCAGCTTGTTAATCTCCTTGGTGATGTCTGGAGGAGCTATAACCCAGCCTAGACGCCAACCTGTCATGGCATAAGTCTTGGAGAATCCGTTGACCGTGATAGTGCGCTCGAACATTCCTGGTTGAGCGGCGAAACTGTGATGCTTCCCCTCGAAAATTATCTTCTCGTACGTTTCATCCGAGAGTAGAAGGAGATCGTGATCCTTGGCCAAATCAGATATGCCTTTCACATCGCTCTCCTCCAGGACCGAGCCCAAGGGATTGGATGGCGAGTTGCTGAGAATCATTCGAGTTTTAGGCGTTATGGCCTCTGCGACATCTTCTGGTAGAATCCTATAGTCGTTTTCAGGCAAGGCCTTCACATACTTTGGTGTGCCCCCAGCCAAAAGAACTAAGGCCTCGAAGGTCCCCCAACATGGGTCCGGTAAAATTACCTCGTCCCCCTCATCCACTAATGCGAGGAAGGCCATGAAAAGCGCGTGCTTGGTTGGTGTGATGATGACGTGCTGCGCTTCGCAGGGGATGCCGTTCTCTTTCCTTGACTTATTCGCTACCGCCGCGCGCAGTTCGGGTATCCCCGGTGATGGAGTGTAATGCGTGAAATGGTCTTGGAGGGCTTTGATTGCAGCTTGGGTTATGTTGTCAGGTGTATCGAAATCAGGTTCTCCCACCGAGAAATTGATGATGTCAGTGCCCTCAGACCGCAAATTGCTGACCAAATTAGATATGCGCACCGTTCCTGATTCTGGAACGCGCTGCATGCGCCTTGCTACCATCCCAGAGGCCATGCTTGAGAGCGTATTTTAGGCTTTGCAGTGAAGTTTTGGTCCCCTGAATTGAAAAATAGAAAAAATGCTGAGCTCCAAGTAATGCTCTTAAATGTCTCACGTGCAACTTTCAAATGTATCACATGCAAGGTTCTTATACGATATGAATATTAGAGAATTCGGTGACCAATCATGCCTTTCGAATTGGACATGACTAAGCTCCGCTTCGGCACCGAGCTGGTCAAGAGAGGATTCGCCAAGATGCAGCAGGGCGGGGTGGTCATGGACGTGACCAATGCGGAACAGGCGGGCATCGCTGAGGACGCAGGTGCGGTAGCGGTAATGGCCTTGGAGAGAGTGCCTGCCGACATCCGCGCCCAGGGCGGCGTGGCCAGGATGGCCGACCCTCTGAAGATATTGGAGATTATGGACAGCGTCACCATTCCTGTAATGGCCAAATGCAGAATTGGTCATTTCGTGGAGGCGCAGATATTGGAGGCGCTGTCAGTGGACATGATAGATGAGTCTGAGGTTCTGACTCCAGCAGATCCATTCTTCCATGTGGACAAGCGCAAATTCAGGGTTCCCTTCGTATGCGGGGCAAGGGATTTAGGCGAAGCGCTGAGGCGCATAGATGAAGGAGCAGCGATGATACGCACCAAAGGTGAAGCCGGCACAGGAAATGTGATTGAAGCGGTTAGGCACCAGCGCATGATAATGTCTCAGATTCGTGAGCTCAAGGGTAAAGAGCCAGAGGAACTCACGGCCATAGCGCGCAAGATCGAGGCCCCTCTTTATCTCGTTAAGGAGGTGGCTGAGATGCAGCGCCTACCAGTGATCAATTTCGCTGCGGGGGGCATAGCCACACCCGCCGATGCAGCGTTGATGATGCAATTGGGCTCTGATGGTGTATTCGTTGGGTCTGGCATCTTCAAATCCGATAACCCCGAGGAGAGAGCCAGGGCTATCGTGGAGGCTGTTACTAACTACGATGACCCTCAAGTGCTCGCAGAGGTATCAAAAGGTCTTGGCGAGGCCATGAGGGGAATCGATATCTCCGCAATAAAGCCTGAGCAGCGCCTGCAGGAACGAGGATGGTGATTAGGGTAAGGCTTTAAGCACCTGTGATGTGACATCTGGCACTGTGAGAAGCTCTTCACCCAAAGAGAGGACTACGTCAGCGAGCTGATATACCGGGCTGCGATAATCTCCCTCTGGGAATCCGCCTATCAATATGGCCAAATGCTTTTCCTTAGCGCCCCTCAAAGCCTTCTTAGGCTCTTTGCAGTCTCCATGGGGGCTAAGCGCTACACACAGATCTGGATTTAGCTCCTTTAGCAAGTCCGTTAAGGTCAGATTCTCCCTTAGGCTCATGCCCTTCTCCCCCTCCCCCCATGTGCCCTGGGATAGCAGCTCACTCACCTGCGCGAGGAAAGACATGTAGTTACGCTCGGGCATGAATTCAGGGCCTACCTGAATCACCTCGTCCGCTCGGGTGTGCACATAGGATCTAAGCCAGCCTTCACGCCGCGGGCGTGAATCCTGAGCCAGAAGCAGGAAGGAATGCACGATGTCCGGCCGCCCACGACGCGAACCGCTCTCCAATCCTTCTAGGATATGGCGGTGAATGTAGCTATCTAGAACCAACACTTGCTCCAAGTCCCCCTTCTCCACACCACATACCCTCGGCATTGAGTGAGCAGGGCAATGACCAGGTATTCGCTCCAACTCTGCGTCTACCAACACTAGGGATATCATGATATTATCTTATGCAGCATGTCCCTTTCAAGACCTAAGCGTATCTCTCGCGCTATTCTCCTTCCTGTGGACATTCCAGGCTCAATCAGATCCGAGTAGGGAGAGCCGGATACGAAAGGATTGCTGCCAGCCACTATTCTTGAGGAGATCTCGAAGACCTTGAACTGCAACTGATCGGTGACGATTGATTCCAGGCAGAACGGCCCTATCATCCCTCCAAAGAGCTCTTTGGCGCGGCGCACCACTCGCTCTCCCATCTCGAAGACCTTAGGCAACAAGGACTCTCGAATGACCACAGGCACGTTGCCTGTGACCACGAAGGTAGGGAAATATCCCAGGCGCTTGAGCTCCTCAGAAGCTCCCAATTTATACATTTCATCTATGTTACTCTCATCCCGCCTGTCCATGGAGAGCAATTCTAGCGTGCCATCCTCTACCCTGTATCCTTCTTGCTTGATGGGAGAGTGGAAGAAGTGCAGATAATACCTAGTTCCAAGTATATACTCCTGGATGGTGTAAGGCTGCGATAGGTCTATGCCCATCTTGAACTCAGGGTAGTCCTTGGCGATGAAGAATCCTCTGCCGCCCTTGGCGCCGTGATATTTCACCAAAACAGGACGGTCTATCTTCTTGGCATCCTCCACTTTCGCGGGCATGTCGATGCCTGCAGACTCCAGCCATTCGCGCATCTTGTCCCGGTCGGACTCCCATCCAAGCACCCTTCTGTTGCCGAAAGTGGGAACGGCCATGGACTCAAAGCGGTCTGTCCCCATATACTCAACGAAGGAGCCATGTGGTATTATGATCACATTTCGGGCTAGTAACTCGTCGGCCTTGTCTACGAGCTCTTGATAGGTGGAAAGACGAAGAAACTCGTCTGGTTTCGCCAACGGGAAGGCATCATAGAACTTGGTGTTCTGGGTGACTGCGATGCCCAAAGTGCGGAAACCTTCCTTGCGCGCACCATTGAAAATTTGCATGGAGGAATGGGAGCAAAGAGTTGCGATGGTGATCTTAGACCGATCGTACTCCTCAAGTATCTTGAGAATTCTTTCCTTCTCGACCATATCGTAGTATTCGCCTCCGTGATTTAAACATTACCATTCCACTGGCCACGGACCTTATAGTCGGTAGCCTCACACAACGTAGATGCCGAAGTATTTCGCGAGAAAGATTACGATCATGCATCGGTTTATCGCAGCCAAGAAATTAACAATGGTAAAGTAACCTGGCGTCATCACTCCATTCTTGTTGAAAATAGAGAAGAGATATATTGGTACGGTATCGGTCATGATAGGAATGCTGAGGAGAATGTAAAGCCCAAAATACCAAGTCTTGGCCACGAATTTTTCCATGAGATCCACGAACCAAGCGAAAAACTTGAACCGCCGAGACCATCTGTAGACGGCTTTCTCCACCTTTAGACCGAGATAGAAGACTATGACGCATCCCGTGGCTTTGCCGGCGGCGACTATGAATGATTTTGTCAGTATACCTAATGAAGGCGCCAGAAACAATCCGAATTCTACTGGCACGGGCAAGATCACAGCTGTGGCTATGGCATATAAGTATAGGACTAGAGCATATTCCAAGGGATTGTCCGCGAGGGATTGGAGGAAACCCATCAATATGCCGATGATGTCCACGGCAACAGATGATGAGCGGTGCAGAAAAAGGTTTGTTCTCCAATAATAGACGCCGAAACATCATTAAGCGGAGCTTGTGCAGCCAACTGTAATAAACGCCCCTATCCAGCATGTTTATCCTGTCAGCAATCTTTTTATGGTCGAATAGGGATAATCCCCATTCAGTATTGGAAGGGGATTTTGAACATGGGAGACAAGGATTGGTTCGCGGAGCTAGATGCCGAGCTCCAGAAGCAGACCGAGTCCATCACCAGGGACCTGGCCGAGATAAACAATCAGAAAAGACTCCTGAACAAGACCTTGATTGAGGACTTCTGGAAGATACTGATGCGTTTTGGCAAGATAAATGTGAACATGACGATGGAGCCTTCGCATGAGTCCTTCGCCGTTTTCGAGGTCTACCCAGATATCTGGCATTTTAAAGAGGGGTTCAATTTCGCGGCTGTCAACAGCCTTCAGCTGGTTGACAGGACAAGCGATCAAGGGCGTATGGGAGACTCCTTAAAGGTATGGTACTATTCGGTGGATTCCACGCCACATATCCGCATGATATTCGAATATTGCGAAGGAGAACATTATTATAAATATGCTGGCTGGAAACGCATATTCGCTCAATTTGTCATATATGATGCGCCAGTCAACAAGGCCGATTTGGACAAAATACACGAAAGGATGGGGGATGTGGTAAAGGCCTGGTATGAAAGCCATTTGCGCCGCAACCGGGACATTATAATA
Source organism: Methanomassiliicoccales archaeon (assembly GCA_038740345.1). Classification (NCBI taxonomy): domain Archaea; kingdom Methanobacteriati; phylum Thermoplasmatota; class Thermoplasmata; order Methanomassiliicoccales; species Methanomassiliicoccales archaeon. The sequence goes on along the minus strand of JAVYMA010000009.1, from coordinate 43,610 downwards.
AAGCATCTCAAAGAGAATTACGAAAGGGGCGAGACTTTCACCGAATGAGGCTTGTCTCCCGCTCTTCCCTTACAGGCACTTTCATTCACCCCGGGTAAGATAATTTTAAAGTCAACCTAGATAAGGTTCCTTGGCCTAGTGCCAACGAGGTTTAACCATGGATAAAGAAGAGCTCGCACCCCATATAGCAGAGATTTCCCGGGTGCTAGGGAAAAAAGCGGACGAGGAACAGATAGCAAGGGAGCTTGCGACCTACCTCAACCTTTATAGATTATCGCTGGAGCCAGCTAAGCGTGCCGTGGTGCGCAAATTGGGCGGGGATCCCAATGAACTTAGTCAAGGAACCCGCAAGAAGATTTCAGAGGTCTCCGGAAACGAGCAGAACGTAGATCTTTTAGTGAAGGTCATATCCGCAAATCGTAAAGAGATAGAGCAAGAGGGACAGAAAAGAACGATTATTTATGGTTTGATGGCAGATGAGACGGGCACCCTGCCATACACAGCATGGGACGCAGAGCGGTTCCCATTGGAGAAAGGTCAAGTGCTTCTGGTGCGCAACGCCTATTCAAAAGAGTGGAACGGGAAGCCGCAGCTCAATCTCGGAGCTAGAGCTAGAATCGAAGCGCATCCCCAGGATTCTATGTATCTGCCTGAGGGCATGGATATATCTATGACCTCACCAAGGGTAGTGAAAATCGCCGAACTCCAAGAAGGGATGAGTGGAGTGACCGTCACCGCAAAGGTTTTGCGAGTGGAGAGCAGAAAGGTGGAGACGCAGGAAGGCATAAGGACGGTTTATTCTGGAGTATTAGTGGACGAGACGGGAAGCGTTCAGTTCTCATCCTGGCATGATTTCGAGTTGAAAGCAGATGACGTTTTGCGCATAAAGGGTGCTTATGTGCGCTCTTGGCGTGGGATACCGCAGTTGAGCTTCGGGGAAAGAGCCATAGTTGAGAAAGTTCAAGGTCAATTGCAAAACTATGTTGGCTTAGGTAATCCCAGAGTTAGGGAAATCGATCAATTGGAGAAGGTGGGCGGTGCATTCGATGTGCTGGTCAGAGGCATCGTGGTGGACATAAAGAAGGGCAGTGGTCTCATTCAGAGGTGTCCCCAATGCAATAGATTGGTACAGAACAAGTTGTGCCGTTTACACGGCAAAGTCGAGGGGCACCATGACCTCAGGATAAAAGCGGTAGTGGATGATGGGACTGGGACGCTGACTGTCGTCCTCAACAAGGAAATCACCGAACGGCTAGTGGGCATCACATTGGAACAGGCCTTGAAAATGGCTAAAGAAGCTATGGACCCTGAAGCAGTATTGGAAAAAGTGGAGGAGTGCATGCTTGCGAAGCCCATTGAGGTAAGGGGGAATGTTATAAAGGACGATTACGGCCTGATGATGATAGCCTCCGAAGCCAGTCTCTCAATCCCAGAGGTAAGAGAAGAAGCTACTCGACTTTTAGCTGAGATGGAGGGTGCCCTATGATAGGTCGAGAGATTGCCTGGCGCATTTTCGCGGCTGAGTACAATCAATCCCGCTTGGAGCTTAAGGGAGAGGGGGAAAGGATGCCCTCGTATATCGTCTCTCCGCTAGGAGCCATGCTCAATCGAGTGTTCCTGGTAGGCGTGCTCACGGATCTGGACAATATAGGGACAGGTGATGAGCCCTTATGGAGAGGGCGCTTGCAAGACCCGACTGGCAATTTCTACATCTCTTCTGGGCAATATCAGCCTGAGGCTACCGCGACCCTATCCAAAATGGAGCCGCCGGCCTTCGTGGCTATAGTTGGCAAGGTGCGTACCTATTCGCCTGAGGAGGGGACGATGTACGTATCGGTAAGGCCAGAGAGGGTACGGGTTGTCGAGGCGAAGGAAAGGGACTATTGGGTTCTAGAGACGTGCAAGGCCACCTTGCGCCGCATCGACGTTATGGCTGCGGCCAAAAAGATGGCTGAGCCAAGCCTAGAGGGTTTGATTATGTCCGGGGCCCCACGCGTGCTGGCAGAGGGAGCGGTGAAGGCATTGAGCTTCTATCGGGATATCGACCTTCAACGCTATCGCGGCATGGTTGTGGACGCGCTCAAATTCTTACTTCCAGAATATCAACCTGAGCCCGAAGCAGATATCGCCGCGGCAGAAGTGGATCGCCCAGAGGAAATCGAGGATGAAGAAGAAGCAGAGGCGGTTCAGCAGGCGCGAGAGGATAAAGTATTGACCATAATCACCAAATTAGACAAATCGGGTAAGGGAGCGGCTTGGGATGAGATAATCGAGGAAGTGAAGCGAATAGGAATGGACCGGACGGAGTTGGAGGAAGTGACCAATTCATTGCTTGATAAGGGGTTGGTATATGAGCCTGTATTGGGAAGGATGAAGCGCATCTGATCATCTGAACTCAGGGCGCGATCTTATAAGTAGTATCAAGGCCACCATGCCCATAATCGACCCCTCGAACAAGAATATTCCTCCAGTGAAGAGAGCCATCACCGAGCCGATGATAGCTAGAGGGTAGTATCTTCGCTTCAGAGCGCAAATGCCACCGATAATTGAAAGGGCTCCAGCGCTTGACCAGAAAGCGGCCAAGGCTAAGATAATAGGGTTCATGTCCGGAAGCTGGTCCTGATAGATGGCTTGCACCTCGGCGATGATCTCCTCAGACATTAACAAGACGATGGAGGCCACGGCGAATCCGACCAATCCTGAAAGGAGAAGGAGAATGCCAGCCCAGGTGAGCCTTCTAGTCCGAGCTTGAGCGGAGGGAAAGGGTTGAACATTCGGAGCGCTGGAGGAGGCATAGCTAGAGAATGACGTACTCGTTGTCTGAGCTCCACATCGAGGACAGAAGGAAGTATCTGGACGTAAGTATTCGCCACAGCGAACGCAAAAGGCCGGCCCTGTTGACTCTTGTTGCATGCAGTAACTAAATATAACCAGGTTGAGAAAATATTTCCTCTGATTAAGAATCAGATCTCACCCTTTTAGTAATTGGTCTTCCCAAGCCCATTGCCTATGGAAATGCTCATTCATATCGCGAATCAAGAAGCGATACCAAAGAGCTAGCGGAAAAAAGAATATGAGCGAAGCGATGGCCCAGAATGCATAGCTGTGCCGGTGTACGTCGCTCTTGCCTGAGTTACAATAAGCAGCATGGCTCTGGTTCATCCTGGAATATTCTTGCAGCAGAGAATCCCAGCAGGATTGGTGGACAGCTGATGCGCGGGTGAGATGATAGAGATAATAAAATTCGAAAATGAACCCTACCAAGGGTAGAACGGACATCACTGAGAACAGAGACGAAGGTAACCGCTCAGTCATCTTGGCATCATCTGCCAGTGCTTGGATGTGCTTGGCCTTTTCCTTATCGCTTACAGTGGTGATAAGTTCTTGGCAGATGATGTTTTCTCGTTCAAAGTGAGCTCGCAGGCGTCTAATGAGTTTGAAATTCAACACAGCAGTGATGCAGAAGAAAGCAGTATACATTAGAATGTATCCTAAGATGAAACCTCCAGCACCTGGAACCAGTTGCAGAAGTGAAAGCAATACTGAGAGACCTGCTATCACTCCAAGCGCAGGAAGGTGTTCCCACCAGCCTTTGATGATCTCATCAGTCTGCGCCCTAGAATTCACCGCCTCAGCGATCTTTGCTTCTATTTCGGCCTTATGGCCAATAGGAACCTTCATTCCCGCGCACTTATCCGCATTTAGGGCAGGACAGGATTTGCCTTATTAAAAATTCCTATATTTATCGGCGCACGATTATTCCGGCATAGCCGACCACGTCCTGCATGGGATGCAAGTCTCCTGAGGTAGCATACTTCAGCAGCTCTGCCTTTCTGCCTTGGACGGCTTCCAACATAGCCATGACAGGGCCGTACCCGCACATGGAAACGTCCTTGGAGATTACCACCTGCTCCACCCCAGGGGAATCTAGTGCCAAGATTCTCTCTATGACAGCTCGGTCTTGGCTTTCCGCTTGATGCCTAGGGACATAATGAGAGAAGTCACTGGAGGCTAGCACGATTACATCTTTATCCTTGCAGGCGGTGCGTAGCCTCGCCCCTAATTCCTTCGCAGTCTCATAATCCTGGAAGAGCATGGTTAAGGGAAGGAACTTCACCTCTTTGGAGAAATATTGTATAAAAGGCACCTGCACCTCCACGGAATGCTCATGCTGATGAGCGTAAGGATCCTCATCAACGAATCCACGTAGTCGCCTTACCAACTCCTTATCCACTTGGCACACACCCAATGGGGTCATAAAATCCTCCGAAGTCATGGCCACGCCGGAGCCCAAGCCATGATGGTTAGGCCCTATTATCACAAATGTCTCGGGGAACCCCTCTTTAGCAATAGCCGCATACACATGAGCAGCCACAGGCCCCGAGAACACATACCCCGCATGTGGAACGACGCCTCCTACAATATTTCCCCTGCCCTGAGCCAAGGAAGGTATCTCTCCAGGCCCGAGCTTGCTGCGAAATGATTCCTCAATCTGCTCTCTAAGCGCTTTCTCCTTTGACGAATAGAATTTGCCGGCAACGGCGGGATAGCGCATGCTGACCAATGAAAAATCTAGGGAAATTAGGAATAAAGAGTTTTTGGCTAAGTCACCGGATCATAAAGACGCTTCGAAGTCGTCAATGGTCCTGGTGAATTCCTCGTCCTTGGTAATGACCTTTTTCTCCTTCAGCATCTCCCTAGTCAACAGCCAGTAAACACAAGCTAGGGCTCGGCGCCCTTTGTTATTGGTAGGAATGACGAGATCGACATTTCTCGTCTCGTTGTTAGCATCGCACAGGGCGATGATGGGGATCCCGATGTTGAGCGCCTCGGCCATAGCTTGCTGGTCAGCAGCTGGGTCTGTGACCAGTAATATCTCGGGTTCGATGAAATGGGGAAGGCGGGGGTTGGTGAGCGAACCAGGGATGAACCTTCCTTCCTTGGTGGTCATTGCGCCGATTATACTCGTGAACATCTTCACCGGCTTCTGCCCATATTGCCTAGCAGAGACCACCATTATCCTCTCGGGAGGATAACGGGACAAGAACTTTGCGGCGGTTCTAATGCGCGCGTCCGTCTGCTTCACATCCAAGACGTAAAGGCCATCAGACCTGACCTTGAATATGAACTGCTTCATATCGGCGCTCTTTTGCTGTGTGCCTATGTGAACGCCAGACGTGAGATATACATCCTCTGGTACAAGCAAATCGACTTTTTCCTCTTCGCTCATCAGCAACCCTTCCATCAATCCCTCTTGACATCTATAGGTATGACCTGCCTATCGAACTCCATGCGAGCAATCTCGATGGGATCGATAGTACCCTCTGGTATATCGATGAGAACTGGAGCACCTAATGAGATCTGCAGGGCCCTAGCACCAATGATGCGAGCCTTCTCGAATCTGGTGTACTTCTTCATACAATCACCAATAAGGGGTAAAGCCCCTAATCTTCGTTTTACTTATAAGCTTTTTGCAGTTTAAGGAAAGGTGCTGGCCTTCATTCAGGCAAAAGCCAATATCAGAACATCCTCAGCTTTTCTGCCCCTGCCTAAGCCTCTCTCTGGTATAAGGCACCAATCCTCCTGCATCTAAAATAGCGATTAGAAACTGTGGAATGGGTCTGAAGCGGACCTTCTCCCCTGAAGCCAACCTCATCTCCCCCCCGGTCATGTCGATGCCGATAACCTCCCCAGTGCTGACAAGAGAAACGGCCTCCGGGCAGATTATCGCAGGCAAACCCAAGTTGATGCAGTTGCGGTAGAAAATCCGAGCGAAGCTGGCGGCCACGACGGCGGAGACGCCTGCGCTCTTCAAAGCCATTGGCGCTTGCTCCCTGCTGGAGCCGCAGCCAAAGTTACGCCCCGCGACGATGATATCCCCCTTTCTTACTAAGCGAGGGAAATCTGGATCAGCGTCTTCCATGACATGAGCTGCCAGATTAGCTGGGCTGGGATCGTCCAAGTACCTCCCCGGTATTATCAAATCGGTGTTTATGTGGTCTCCAAACTTCCAAGCCCTCCCCTCTATCATTTGCGGACCTCCCTGGGATCAGCGATCTCCCCTTTAATAGCGCTGGCGGCCACGGTAGCAGGCGAAGCTAAATATATCTCTGCCTGAGGAGAGCCCATTCTTCCTTTGAAATTGCGATTGGTCGTAGATATGCACTTTTCACCTGAAGCCAGGAGTCCTTCATGCGCTCCTAGGCACGGTCCGCAACCAGGATTTAAGATGATAGCGCCTGAGCGTGCAAGCGATGCCAACGTACCATCTTCTAAGGCTAGCAAATACACTTCTTTGGATGCTGGAGCTACGATCATCCTTACCGACTCCGAGACCTTGTGACCGCGAAGGACTCGCTCTGCCTCATGAAGATCTTCAAGTCGGCCGTTAGTGCAAGAACCAATGAATGCCTGATCGATAGGTGTCCCAACGACCTCCTCTACTCCCACCACATTATCCACGGCCTGAGGTCGAGCCACCTGTGGCCCCAAAGAGGACATATCCATCTCCACTATCTCTCTTACCGGGGCATCCACATCGGAGTACACTGGCTCGATAGGAAGATTGGTACGGCTGGAGACGAATTCGAGCGTCTTCCTGTCCGGAAAGCATATGCCTGCCTTGGCGCCCATCTCTACGCTCATATTAGAAAGAACCATACGACTGGAGATTGAAAAACCATCAACGACTGGACCAACGTACTCCACGCATTGATAATCTGCTCCGTCCGCGCCAAGGTCCCCGATTATCCTAAGGGCCACGTCTTTGGCGGAGGTGCATGCAGGAAGGGGGCCGCTCAACACCAACCGCAACGTCTCCGGAACCCTGAGCCATAGCTCTCCTGTGGCCCATACTGAGGCCATTTCCGTTGCGCCAATGCCAGTGGAGAATGCGCCCAAAGCGCCGTAAGTGGTGGTATGCGAATCCGTGCCTACGACCAGCATCCCCGGCATGATGTGCCCTTTTTCCGGGAGCACCTGATGGCAGACCCCCTCCCGAAGGTCATAGAAGTAAGGCAGCTTTGAGGAGCGTGCGAATTCGCGTACGATTTTGTGCCCTTCAGCGGCCTTAATAGTGCTAGCAGGCACCCGATGGTCGAAGAGAATCACTACTCGTTTCGGTTCCCAGATGCTCTCAGCCCCCATCTCTTTAAAGGCCTTCAGCACCAAAAGGGAGTTCTCATGCGACATGGCCAGGTCTATCTTGGCCGTTACGATTTCTCCAGCTTGGGCACGCCTACCACTGGCACGCGAAAGTACCTTCTCGGCGAAGGTCATATGCTCCATGAGGTCAAGAACCAGGATGCCGATAGATAACAATGTTGGTCCCCGCTTCGTCCTTGTGACACAGGATCACTTTCTTACTGGCTAATCTGGCTAGAAGAATTTCATCCCTTTCAACGCGATGGAGAAATAATGGAAAAGATCCTGCTATGCGAGGCACCCAATCACCCTGCCATCTTTGTCTTATACATAGAGATGATGGATTTTTCTTTGCGCCAGGAGTGGAAGGCCTTCTTCCAAGGGCATGTCTGGAGTAATTGTCAGTACGGGACTGGTCATTACCTGGTCCACGCTTTGATACAGGAATTTGGAACGGGAGTCGAAGTAATGACGAAGCGAATCACGCTCCGTGAACATGCCAACCAGGCGCCCACCCTTGTCTATGACCAAGACGCTTCCCACATCATCCTCGACCATGAGTTCTATCGCTCAAATTACCATGTCCTGGGCTCGATTCGTTCCCACTTAAAAGGCATGCAATCGCGAACTAGTGGAATACTCATGAATACTGACTACATTCAGTCCTTAGAGGGCTATGAGCATGCTCATCCTTTCAAGGCAAAGAATCGATTCTATGAATAATCGGTATCAGTATCCATAGAGTTGATATTATCTATGAAAAGTATCAAGAAAAGGCAGATATGTAAGGACGAGTCGAGTCTAGAGAAGGTGGGTGAATATTGGCACGCCTAATCGTTTTCGATGGTGCTGACTGCATAGGAGGCAATAAGATACATCTTTCCTTCGAAAAGAAGGGGAAACGCACAGGTGTTTTCCTTGACTTCGGAATAAATTATCATAAGCTTGGTGACTACTATCAAGAGTTCCTTCAACCCCGCAGCTGTAGGGGGGTTCACGACCATGTCCAAATGCATCTTGTGCCCTTCATACAAAATTATCGCCATGATGTCATACCTGACGATCTGAATCTGAGTAAGGCCCCGAAATTAGACTTGGCTGCGATAATGGTGTCCCACGCACACATGGACCATATGGGGCATGCCGCGCTTCTGGCATTAGAGGTTCCGATGGTCTGTTCTCCTATCACAGCAGCCATCATGAAGGCCATGAGGGATTTGGACCAGGGCGGTTTCGAGTCGCAATGTGCCTATACCAATGTAGGTTCTTCAAGGAGTCGGGAAGGTAGGGTGATATCATATGGTAGTCGCGAGGCCTATCATGGTAGGGACATAATTCTGACACAAGACTGGGCGCCAAGCCTAACGAAGCTTTGGTCAAAATCCTCTGCCAAGAACAAAGTGATCGAAGGAGGAGGACTATTTAATAAGGATACGTTGGACCTAGATTTCGAATCCTTTCCTGTGGACCATTCCATATTCGGCTCCACGGCCTATGCCATAAATACAGAGAAAGGGTATGTTGTTTACACGGGCGATCTTCGCTCCCATGGCACTCAAGCGGATAGCACCTGGGATTTTGTGCGAAAGGCGGCATCCCTCGACCCTGTTGTATTAATAATAGAGGGTACTACCACTAGCAGGTCTCATGAAGAAATTGTGAGCGAAGCTTCAGTAAGGGAGACATGCCTCCATGACGTCCAAAATGAGAAGGGGTTGATTGTTGCCGACTTCTCACCGCGGCATTTTGAGCGCCTGGAAACTTTCAAGGCGATAGCAATTGCCAGCGATCGCCAATTGGTCGTGACCTTCAAGGATATATATTATCTATGGGCCCTGGGCTGTGCGGATGGGAAGAACCATCTAGAGGGGCTTGTAGCCTATGATGCTCTTAAAACTAGTTTGAGCAATGCTGAAAATTTTGCGCGTGATCTGATGATTGATTCCCTCGTGGATCCTAAGGAGATATCAGCTGATCCCGGCCGCTATATACTGGCTTTTTCATTCTATGATATGGGAAACATGCTAGATATTGGGCCAATAGGTGGCACATATATCTATTCAAGCAGCGAGATATATAATGAGGAGCAAGTCATCGACTTTTTGCGCTTGCACCAATGGTTAAAGAAATTCGGAATGAACATCAAAGGTTTCAGGATAGATGTAATGGATGGTAGAGCTACGCCTGTCTTCGATCATCGCTACCACGCCTCAGGCCATGCTTCTGTGGAGGATCTTCTCAGGATTGTGGAAGAGATAGACCCAAAGCTGGTTATTCCAGTCCATACCGAGAATCCTCATCCCTTCTCGAAATGGAAGAATGGCAGGGTACTCTACCCTGGACCCGCGGAGCCTATTGATCTATAATGAAAGCGATTCGACCCTGTGGATATAAGCATCCACATCGAACTTCGCCCTGGCCCCAGTAAGGCTCATGTAACGTATTTTCCCGAATATGGGGCGAGAGGGCCATGGCCTGTCATGGACCCCACCTATGGACCATGCTATACCCGCATAGCCATTAGGATCGCGTCCATCCAATTCATAACGGTCGTTGAGACGGATGGCCACTCTCATCGCCTCCTCAGGGCTGGAGCACCATTCCAAGAGTTTCTTGGCCCAATACATGCGCAGATAGCCATGCATCTTACCCCGAACGACCATCTCCCTCTGCGCCGCATTCCACAAGGGGTCATGAGTATTTCCCGCCTCCAAATCCTTCTCATCATAGGAATATTCCCGCCGATCGAGCCTATGCTTCTCCAGCGAAGCCCTCGCCCATTCAGGGAAGCAGTCAACGGAGTCGTAGTTTGGGCAATAGAAGCAGAAGTTGTCCGCCAGCTCTCTTCTAACTATAAGCTCTTCTAGGAAGGCGGATTTGTCCTCTTCAGGTGCTGACGACTTCGTCACCTCCCAAGCCACCCTGTGCGGCGAAAGTTGTCCAAAATGGAGATAGGGTGAAAGGTTCGATTGCCCATCAATCTCAGGATTATTTCGCCTCCGCGCATAGCCTATTAGCCCCTTTTCTATGAAGGAATGGAGCGCCTTTCGACTGGCTTCTTCGCCAGGTATTATCCAGTTTACTGGCTTAACGCTTCGACCGACTTTTAAGGAGCGCTCAGCCCGTTCCCAATCTGTCATGTCGTTTTCCTTCCAGGGCACCGATGGAGATAAGGTCGGCAAGGGCTCTAGGAAATATTGAGATAGCTGGCTTTTGAGTTTGGGGCGAAATGTTCCTGCAGAGTATTCCCTCTTGAATGATGCTATCCAGCATGGAACGATATTATGCGCATCCACCTCGTAGACGGAAAGCTCACTGGAGCCCAGAACCTCTTTTTTCCAGGACTGTTTTGGTCTTAGAGGATCAAAATCGCATATGAGGGCCGCAGCGTCCTCTTCTTTAATCAGGATTGACAGCTCCTCTCCTGGATTCCCTGTCAATAAGCGGAACCCCACACCCAGCTTTAACAGGCTGGATTCTACCTCGCGCAGCCCTTTTAACATGAAGCTGTATTGTCTTATAGTCGCCTCCAAGTAATTGGGAACGAGGCAGAAGCAGGAGATGACGGGTAGGCGGAGTTCGTTTCCCTTTAGAATTGCGAATAGTAAAGAGGGGTTATCTGAGACCCTTTGATCCCTGCTCATCCAGTGTAGGATGCATCTACCTTTTTCCAATCCTTTTGCTAAACCTCTCGCCCTTGATGTCACCGAGACGGAGGTCATATGAAACAATTAAGAACGATATAACTTAAAAAGTTCTCCCATTCTAACGTTCGAATTGGAACCATTGCGCTTCCCTCTGGTAAAAATAATACGATGAGTCGAGACGCAAAATACCCAGGGCTAACAAAGCTGTTAGAGGTAAGAGCTGTACTTGGCCAAGTATCAATAGGCAAAAAGAGGAGGTAAATGAACTCACATAGGCGAGCGGAAGAATGAGTTTCTTATGACGTTTCTCCGCCTGCTTGAGCTCATACCTCAAGCCAAGTTGAGGGCATGGCCAAGCCAGGACTGCGTGCGATATCGCAGAGGAGAGCATGCAGGCCTGATACATCGATGCCTTGGGGTCTCTCCTCGGCTTCATCAAACGCAAGCACATGTCCACGAACAAAGGGGATGGCAGAGAGCGTTCAGCCCCAATCCTTACTGCGCGAAAATCCACTCTCCTCTTTTCCAAAGCTTTTTCCCTGCGATGATGGAACACATAAAGTGGACCGGCGGCCACGCTCCCATCATGAATATAGTGAAGAGCACGACCTAAACACCAAACGGCATCCTCTTCCCTCCCCTGGAGGAAGGCTTCCCTAGCTTTCCAGATCAGATGACGCAAGAATCTCCTGCTAGGACGATGGTGGCGGACTCTCTTCCGATGAGGCAGAAAATTGATATTCAGTCGGAGCACCTTTTCCGCTTCTCTATCGGGCTGGATGATTGCTAATTTGAGGATATTTTTCAGCCTAGGAGGCAACTGAAGTTCTTCGGCGATGGCCATGGCTATCTCAAAATGGTTGCGCCACTTCAACCCGGCACCATCTATTCATTATGTTTGATTAAATATATTAATATATTATAATGTTAATCAAACAAGGGTTCGGTAGGCGGTCGGGAGGTTTCGCCTGTCGATATAAATTTCTGTTTAGGTCTGAGTATTTTCCTAAAGCCGGCATATATCATTACGATACTCAACGCCATCGAAAATGCTCCTGCAAGCACATATGCCATTGTGATTTGAGAAGGAGTTTGTGGAGAATCAACCCCACCTGCCTGCGTTTCAGGCGTCAGGTAATCGGCTCCTGCCTGAAGACCGAAACCTTCCGACCCGATTAGAATCGAGAAGGCAGCGAAGCAGACCAGAAGCAAAGAAAGTCCGAAAATTATGACTATTTTGGTGTTCTCCCCTGGGGATATCACATCCCTAGCCTTCCAGGACAACCCATAATAGACAAATCCGTGATCCTCATAACGAACAACGAGACCTCCTTCTTCCAGCTTCTTAAGGTGTCGGTGCACCGCCGCTTTGTCTATGCCTAAATGTTCGGCTAACTGGGCGAGCGTACGCCTTTGGAGGTGGAGCGCCTTCAGTATCTCCATGCGACTATCGGAAGCCAAAGCGAAAAGCGCCCTTTTGTCCAATTCCACCTTCATCTTCGGTCCCATGTCGTTAAGCGCATAGGTTGTGCTTAACCTCTTTTCTTGTCCTTCACCGATCATCGCTTCCCTGATACCCTCCTGCCACGATTTCGAATGCGTGCCATGACAGGCCTCCTTGTACTCGCTCACGATAGATGAGCATGGCTTCTAAGGCAAGGTCCTCCATGGAGTGGACGTAAATAGCCCTATCAGTTATGGCATAAATATGGTCCTCAATGAATTGAGCTCGTAAGATGAGCTCTCCAGATTCAGGTAAAATCGCTCCTTTAAGCTTTATATTTTCATGGCTGAAGTCAAAGATGCATAATTCATTGAGCATTTTCCCTCTTTCTTCACAATAAAAGCTAATCGGAATCATAAGAAATTTTGAGTTAGGATCGTAGATAACAAACTTATGTTCCCATAGCGCCTCTGAATAAGACCATGTTCCCACCAGAAATGAATCGATCTCTTCAGGATGCTCAGGATTGGAGACGTCGAACAGAGAAATCTTCACGGAGCCGTTCTCCATTCCTAATCCTGCAAGGCGGCCATAATCCAAAGGATGCAGGTAAGATGAGAAACCAGGCACCTTGAGCTCTCCTTTGAGTATGGGATGAATGGGGTCGGTGAGATCAATTACGCATAGCGGGTCGATTTGCCTAAAGGTCACCAGGTAAAGAGTGTTGCAGATGTAGCGGCAAGCGTAGATACGCTCTTCAGGAGCTAAGCCTTCTAGCTTTCCAATAACATTGAGATTGGTATCAAGCACGTACACATTGCTCATCTGATTGCTCCAGCTCAGGGTGGTGGCCACGCGGAGCATTCCCCTGCTCTCGTCCAAAGAAAACTGATTCAGCGGGTGCCCCGGCACATCCCCGCGCGCTTGGAACTTAACATTAAGTCCTTGCAAACTGAACTTATAAATCGATGTGAAAGAAGGATCGTTGATGGATGCTATTGGCTGATTCCCACTTCTTAAAGGAAAAATGTTGATTGTACTCGCGTATTTCTCCTTCCATTTCTGGAAAGTGAGATATAATGAGTTAGGGGAGACGTAGATAAGGGAGGAATAGCTAGTTAATATGCTTTCTAGGCTGTGCTCGAGACTAATCACATCAACTGCCAATACGTTCAAGAAGGAATAGGGATCATTACACTCCGGATCATATCGAATCGTGCTAGCCTCAAGGGCTGAGGCAGAGTTCTTTTCGAATAAACAAGGAATCGATACATTCTTCGTATCACTCCATACGTATTGTTGGGTAACCAAATACAATACTTCATCCACCATTCTAGAGGTCACATAATGGCCAGATGTTCCCTTGAAGCCCAAGAAATTAGGAATTCCGTCGAGCAGGAAGAAAGAGAGCACTAGACAATGCTCCTCCATCCCACTACAATAACATGTAACCTGTGGCATGTCCCTTAATGGTGATTCCCCTTCTGAGCTCGATTCTTCTCTCCAGAACAAATTATAATCATGTGGATGGTGGTGATAGGTGACGATGGAAACCACCGCCACCAATCTGCCCCTCATCAGAAATATACCGTTAATGAGGGCGGATTCATTCGACCCTAAGTGCAAGATCTCTTTTATATCAATGTAGGAATGATTTGATAGTTGATCAAGAGGATAAGCCTTGACGATGGATATGGCGTCAACTTGAGCTATGTAAAGATATTTGCCATCTGTCTTGACCATATCGGCCTCATCGACTCCTTGCACTTGGATATTCGTTTGGGAATGATGAGTTATCGCTCCTCCTGCATCCTCAGCGGTTCCAGATGCCATTAATGTCCATGCAGTCCATTCCCTTTGAAAGCTGCGAAGATATCGCTTCAGATCTTCTACATCCTTGAAGGCCGGGAAGGTTTCACTGATGGATGATTGCGCTTCCTCGCCGATCAAGGTTACGATGCCAGCTAGACTTAGTCCTAGCGCAATCAAAACCGAAACCGTGATGGTAATTCTTCGCTTCATCTTCTTCAACTAACATTTATTTTTGAAAAGATAAAGCAAAGTTCCGTCAGCGTTGACATTTTTGTCAACGATTCATGGAGATGTTTTATAGAGCTTACAGCGCTGATAGATAACCGTAGTCAAGAATTTTACATTCGAAGCAATAGAGTTAGAGTTAGAGTGAAATTGGCTTCTCTCAGATCACCTTGGCATAATTGCTCATATTTTTTGTATACCTTTTAATTGCCCTTTCTGTTTAATATTATCCTTATATCAATATGGAAAATTGTGGTGAATTGTGATGACAGACATATCATGAATAAAACCACATCTGTTTGTGAGGGGCTTTGACGGCAGAAGTCAATAATAGGTTTCGCTGTGATTTTCCTGCCCGTTAAATTATATAATAATGAAACAATAAAATAATAAAGGAATTCTGAAAAGAAATTTATTTCCTGGATTTCAAAACTCATTAAACAAGCTCTATATATTCGTTCATTAAGTGAGGGGAAGAAGACTGGAGGTTGCGAGATGCACGCCATGACGGAACAATTCATGCACAATGCCTATGCAGGGGAATCGATGGCTCACATGAGATATTTGATATATGCTGATGCTGCAGAAAAGGAAGGATTCAAAAACGTAGCTCGACTGTTTCGTGCGGTGGCCTTTGCGGAAGAGATTCATGCTAGCGGGCATATGAGACGCTCGCCTCGGAAGATGGGAGCGGTTGCAGCGGAAGCTCCTTTTGGAGTGGGAAAAACCGCCGAGAACCTAGCTGTAGCGGTGGAAGGGGAGAAGTTCGAGGTGGAGGAGATGTACCCCGTCTATATGGAGACCGCGAAATTGCAAGGAGAGAAGATAGCTTATACTTCTTTCGAGTGGGCTTATAAAGCTGAAAAGGTACACAAAAAAATGTATGAAGAGGCAAAGGAGCTCGTTGATCAGGGAAAGGACTGGCGAGATGCAAAAGTGCAAATATGCTCCACTTGCGGTTGGACAGTAGAGGGCGAAGCTCCAGACGTATGTCCAGTTTGTGGGGCTAAGAGTTCTGCCTTCCGCGCATTCTGAAGCGTCGAGCCATAAAGCTCTCGCTTCACAATTTAACCCTTTGACATAGGCATCCAAAGCATTAACAAATATTGAAAGATGGTGTCACGACGAAGCCCCTTTCAACCTATCAGAGAACATTGATTCGCTTTGACCAATGTAATCGTAAGAATCATTATGGTATTACGAGTGTGATGTGAGGAGTACAATGACTGAGTATAAAGAAATGATAGACCTAGTTAAAGAGAAAAGGTTCTTATTCTTTGGCGGAAAGGGCGGTGTTGGAAAGACGACGATGGCCGCCGCAACCGCCCTTTGGTTGGCTGATAATGGCTATAAGACGCTAATAATCGCTACCGATCCAACTGTCTCCTTGTCCGCCACCTTCGAGCAGAGGATCAGTGAGACCGAGGTCACTCCCATTAACTGCTCCTGCCGCTTGAGCGGATTGAATATCAACCCCAAGAAGGCCATGGGTCTGTTCCAAAGCCGCATGACTGGAATGTTAGAGGGTTTTTCCACGCTTTTCGGCAGCGAGCTGCTCTCTACACCCTGCACGGAAGAGATAGCAGCATTTGATCAGTTCGTTTCATTTATGCAGGACACCGAGCATGATAAGCTCGTATTCGACACTGCCCCTACCGGCCATACTCTTCGAGAATTGAGCATGCCCTTCGACTGGTCTAGTTATATAGCGAATCAAATAAGGAACAGAAAGGAGCTCTCCGAGGTCCTGGGATTCGTTTATGACGAGGACATGATCCAAGATTTAAGCATGGAAAAGGAAAGATATGATAAGGCGGTAAAGGGCTTGGCAGATGCAGCTGTCTCCGCCTTTACTCTCGTCACCTTACCTGAAAAGTTATCTATTGAAGAGACATCCCGCGCCATTGATGACCTGAAGAGCTTCGGTATAATGGTACCCTCTCTTATTGTGAATCAGGTGATACCTCTGGAAGTCCTGCAGGGCAATTGGTTTCTGGAGAAGAGGAGAGAGACGCAAAAAAAGCATTTAGAGGAGATCGACAGACGTTTCCCTAATCTGATCAAGACCTATGTGCCTATGATGGAGACTGACGTATACGGCGTGGAAAATCTTAGAAAAGTGGGGAGGCATCTGTATGGTTGAGAAGTTGAGGCTCACTTTGCTTTCATTCGCCTGCTGCAACCCTAAGCTTGCCGCACATGATAAAGTCTATTTCGAGCGCATAAAGGAGGCCCTAAAAAGACTGCATGCCGAGGCTGATATCGAGCTGGTTCATGCTACGGACGCCATGATGTCGCGGCGCTATGGCTTCATGTCAGATATAATCCCGCTCTTCGACAAGTATGGACAAGCAGTGACCCCAGCGCTCTTTGTGAATCAAAAGCTCGAGCTATACGGTGGCGTTCCTACCCTTGAAAAACTGGAGCAGGTATTGGCCAAACATTTGCACCAGAGCTAGACAGCTTATCATATTAGAAAATTAGTGCTTAACATTCATAAATCAACATAAAATAGCTAGAGGGGATGAAAATAAAAAGCCAGGATTTAGAGAAAATATTCATAATAGCAGGCCTGATAGCAGCCGCTATTCTCCTAACCTGGTATTTCCACACGGTCCTCGAACAGGGCACTCTTTTCACCCACTTTTTCTATATTCCTTCCATATTGGCAGCTTATTGGTGGAGAAAAAAAGGGGTTTTGGTCGCGGTCGTTTTGGTGATCGTTCTCCTGGCATCGGACCTTGCAGCTCAGAACCTCAGGCTTTTCACTGATGATGTGGTTCGAGCTTTTCCCCTCATCATAATTCCTCTGATAGTCGCATATCTGCGAGAAGAAGGGTTGCGCTATGAATCGGCCCTGAAACAAGTTAATGAGAAACTAGCTAAAGAAAACGAGGCGAGGAAAAGAGCGGAGGAGTTCGTATTTCAGGCGAATCGCAAGCTTAGGCTCCTAAGCAAGATAACCAGGCATGATATCCTCAACCGGCTCATGGTTTTAGAAGGAACTTTGCGTATGCAGGCAGGAAAATGCCCAGATGAGGAGTGTCGCAGGAACGCGGAAAAGATGTCTGAGATGTTAAGATCTATACAGAATGACATGGAATTCACCAGAGATTATGAGGAAATCGGAGTCAGAGGGCCCTCATGGCAGAGTGTTAGGGCGGCCTTTGAACAAGCCGCATTAAAGCTTGGGCTGGGGAATGTGGAAATGGTCAATCGAGTTAATGGCGTGGAGGTCTTCGCTGACCACATGCTAGTCAAGGTATTCTATAATCTCCTAGATGATTCGCTGAAGCATGGAAATGGAGTAAGAAGGGTTTCCCTTAGAGCAGAGAAAGACAAGGAAGACCTGCTACTCATATACGAGGACGATGGTGTAGGAATACCTACCGACATGAAGGAGCGCATTTTTGAACTAGGCCTTTCCCCTAAATCTGACCGAGGGTTGTTCCTTGCGAGAGAGATACTTTCCGTCACAGGGATCTCGATCAAAGAGAGTGGAAAGTACGGCCAAGGCGCTAGGTTTGAGATTAGAGTTCCTAAGGATAAGTACCGAGGAGCATAAAAAAGTGCAAGGGGGCTTTCGCCCCCCTAAAAGGTTTAGCGTTTTAGCTCGCGAATTTAACGAGCTTCAGCGCTTCTGTAGGCAGGTACACCTTACCTGTCTTCTGTGAATATATCACCACGCCATTCATCGTATGCCACTGGCCATTCACTATAGCTACATCCTTTGCGAAGTGGAAGATGGCAAGAGTCGCCCCGTCTTTCTCCACTTGCATTACGCCATTGGCGCCTGGTATGATGTTAATTGTAGCTCCTATTGAGGCAAAGAGGCTGGATGCCTCGGCATACAGCTTTTCGTCAGTGCTAGCCAGGTTCAGACGGAGGTTACTCTCTACAATCCGTGCTAGGTCAGTGTTTTCAAAAAGTCCTATAGGACGGTTGGGGCCGAATGAATACAATGGCACGTCTTCACCAGTATGCCCAGTGGTAGTCCATCCAATCACTGATAGTTTGCTGATTATCGGACCGACCGTGTATGACAGGTCACTCGAAACATTCCTGGCTGCTCTTATGGCTACGATGTCCGCGTCCGTAAGGGCATTAGAAGGCACACCATAATATTGTTCCATGATTTGCCGTATGGTGCTAGCATTCGCATTCTTTTCCATCACCTCTCCAAGTCCAGTCCCGGTCAGTTTGGCTTTCGCCAATGGAACGACCAGTGCAGCATCTGGTAGCTTTGAATAGGTGTGGTCGGTCTTTGAAGAACCAATGGACATACCTCCATTTCCATGATCGGTGAAAGCAAGCACCTGAGTTCTTTTGTTTTGCTCAGCAAAGTCTAGGGCTACCTTCACGGCGGCGTCAAAGGCTAAGACCTCAGAGATGACGCCCACAGGATCATTAGCATGTGATGACCAGTCGATCATGCTGCCCTCAACCATCAAGAAGAAGCCGCGAGGGTTCTTGGAAAGGATGCTAATCGCCATTTGAGTCATCTCCGCCAAAGAGGGTTCATGAGCGTGCGCCGGCAGGGAGCGATCGAAATCTCGGGCCATGGCGTCGTTGGCGAACAGCCCCCACACCTTGGTCTTTGATGGACTCAACGAGAGAAGCTGCTCGCGCGTCTCCACAAAGGTATATCCTCTCCCCTTCAGAACCTCGATGAGGTTCTCACCGTCAGTACGCTTTCCCCCTTCAGCAACAGGTAGCAGATATTGTTTACCGCCTCCAAATACTACATCTATATCAGCATACACCTGTTGCTCCCCTATCTCATTATAATTTCCACGGTCATGCCAATGGGAAGTAAAGGCAGCAGGAGTAGCGTGCTGAACATTGGAAGTGGCGACAATACCCACGGACATGCCGCGCATCTTCGCGGCCTCAAGGACAGTTGCAACTGGTTTGTATTGCTTGTTCTCTGGCACCTGAGGCAAGCCCGAAATGGTGACTGGGCCAGGCAATACGCCTACATGTTTATCGCTTGTTTTATATCCAGTGGCGATGGCCGTTGCCGCAGGCGCAGAATCCGATATTATGGAATCGGCTCCATAGGTGCGGATCATGCCTGAAGGCATTCGATCTAAGGCTAACTCTCCACCTTTGTACCATCTAGCGGCAGTTATATGCGTGGGGCCGCATCCATCTGGAATCATAACAATTAGGTTCTTCACGTATCCCGGCTCTGCTGTAGTGTACGTAAATCGATTCGTTTGCGCCTCCTGAGCAGTAGTCAAGCTGGCCGTGGCCACGAGAACGACGATCGCGACCAGGGCTATGACTTTGTTCCGAAGCGCCTTCATTTGCATGCTTAAACTCATTATTTTCCCTCCGAGAAAGGATTTAAACCAGAGACCGGAAAACTCAATAATATGCCTCATGGAATTTTAGAAATTAAGGGAAAATACTGGAAATAGAGAAAGGACAGAAATGCCCCATAATATGCAATAATTTTTGCATTTACGACGGTTGATTGCAAAGAAATAATAACCAACTGAACAAAATCTAATAAAAAAAGGAAGGGTGCTAATGAGTTTAAGTTTGAAAGAAGCTTTGCGAAACAAATGCCATGCTCTTGGGATCGAAATGATGGGGATCGCAGATGTTGATAGATGGAATGATCCGCCCTTTCATCCCTGGGTCCCTGAAGAATTTAGGCCCAAATTCATCTTCCCAGAAGCCCGTTCCGCAGTGGTTGTAGGCCTACCGGTAACCCTTCCTGTTGTAGAGACCAGCCCCTCCATACATTATTTTCAACTTTATAGGACAGTGAATGACATTTTGGATCAGTGCACTTATCACCTATCGAATTTTTTGAATCATGAAGGGTTCGCATCTATATTCATTCCAAGAGATGGGTATGGGCATATTTCATTGATGAAGGAAAGGTCATTGGTTTTCTTCTCTCACCGTCATGCTGCCTTCCTGGCAGGCTTAGGAACCTTTGGCGTCAATAATATGCTACTGACCAAGGAATATGGCCCCAGGGTGCGCTTCGGAACGGTTCTCACCTCCGCTGCCATCCCGGCCGATGAAATGATGAAGGAGCAGCTTTGTATCAGGTGCATGCGCTGCGTGGATGCGTGCCCGGTGAATGCACTAAAAGAAGAGGATTATCCCAAAGGGCTGACTGATAAATCTGCCTGCGCTGCCCGAGCCGTGGAGTTGGCGAGCAGATACGCTTCTCCATGTGGCTTCTGCATTAAAGTTTGCCCTATAGGAAAAGATCGGGAGCTATTTTACCGAGAGGATCCTGAGATTTACGATGAAACGAATCCTCACTTTGAACAACTCCACCGAGCCTGGAAGCATGTCCGCTCCTATGGCTCAAAGGTATAGGCCTAACCCAGACCAACTATCAAGGAAAAAAGATGGGATTTATCGCACTACGGCAGTTCAGTCTTGGCCAGATAGTACGACACCACATTATTCTTTTTCTTGAGCTTTACCACGCCCTTTTTCTCCAAATCCTGCAAGGCATTCATGCATTGCGCCTTTGGCAGCTTCGAAAGGGTTGTGGCCTTCTCTGCGCTGATAGCTTTCTCTTCTCCAATAGCTCCAAATTGCTTCATCGCATTGAACAATTTCTCTGCTTGAGGTGAAACGTTAGCCATGAGAAATGGAGAAAGTTGCATACTGCATAAAATTATCGGTCCGCATGCGTCCGTTGTGAGCCTTGTCGTAATCTCTTTTCCTCTCTATCTACTAATATATCGCCGATTTAAGTAAGCTAGTTTAAGATTTTGAATGGAAATCAATAATATTCATACCGACATCAATTTCAAGAAGCCAACCAAATGGATATTTCTGAAAACTAAATAATAAAATATCTTAGAGTTCTTGTTGGCCCTGAGAGAAGAATGTTGAGAATACCACGATGCATGAGTACACAACATCCAGATAACGTCAATCCACCTTTCTTTGCGGAGAGTCCTGAGATGGGTGGGGAGGATGAAGTGCAGGAGGCATACTATGTCTTTTCCCACCTAGGGTGTGAGGAACAGATGTGGGACTGTGAAGGAAAGGAAGTGGATGATTTCGTAGTGAAAAAACTTCTCACCAACTATCCCAATTTCTTCCAATCGAAAAGACTTGGGAAAGATTTGTTTATTACCCCTCGTGTCCCCAATCCTACGGTAGAGCGGGACGAGGCGAAAATATTGCTTGAAACCCTCGAATCCATACCTAGGTCATTTGATACTGCCCGAATGTTCTATCAGGACGATATCCCCCCTGTGTTCGAGGTTATCCTTCCCATGACCACATCCTGGCGATGCTTGGACAGGGTGTATCGATATTATCGCGACTTCGTGGTGGGAAAGCAGACCAGGCCTTTTCGAGAGGGAGATATAACCATAGCAGAATGGATAGGCAATTTCCAACCAGAAGAAATCAATGTAATCCCGCTCTTTGAGGATCTTGAACACATGCTTGCAGCGGACACCATAACTGAAATGTATTTGAAAGATAAGAAATTGGAGTATCAGAGAGTTTTCCTTGCCAGATCGGACCCGTCTATGAATTATGGCTATGTGTCCTCAATGTTGATGAACATGGTTGCCCTCAATAAACTACACCAGCTACAGGAGAGGATTGGTGTTCACATATACCCTATCATCGGTGTAGGTTCGGCGCCTTTCCGGGGAAATTTCAAGCCTTCAACCGTCGATCGCATCATGAAGGAATATCCCTCGGTGCAGACCTTCACTGTTCAATCGGCCTTCAAGTATGACCATCCGCATGAGGAGGTCAGAGAAGGCATCGCAAAGGTGAAAGAGAGAGATCGAGGGAAGCCAAGGGACATAGATGAAGAGCGGGCACGCGCTATAATACACAAGATAACCAAATCCTATATGGACCAAATTATTAGACTGGCGCCACTAATAAACGAAGCCTCTAGGTTCGTACCCCGCCGCCGTAAAAGAAAACTGCATATCGGCTTGTTCGGGTATTCTCGTAACGTGAAAGGCGTCAGACTGCCGCGAGCCATTAGCCTTTGCTGCGCCATGTATTCCATCGGCTTGCCGCCTGAAGTTTTAGGATTAGATGCGTTGAATGAGAAGGATTTAGAGTTCTTAAGGGAGTCGAGCCCGAGCTTCGATGCAAATTTGATGGATGCGCTTAGATACCTCAATCAAGACTCACTGAGATTGCTGCCCGAGGGTGTTGGTGCCGCCATAAGAAGATTGGAATTAGATGTGGGAATCGACGCTGTACATAAGGATATTTCTACCCGTATCCTGGAAGCTTTGAGTAAGGGCCAGCATCGAGGCCTCGAAGAAGATATATTGCGAGCCGCCAATATAAGAGGATTTTTAGGATAAGGAGGGTATTCGAATTTTCAAATTACAACGATTTCTTCTTGATGAGTATGATTATTTATTAATTGGATATTATTAATTAGATAATGAAATGATTATCATGGAAATAGACTTTAAATAATATCTATTTCAAATGGTTCCAGTGAGCTCAATGCTAAACTTCAAGTTGGTTTTAGGGCGCCTAAATTAGTAGGTCTTTCAGTATACTGATATCGGTTAGAGCATTTACTTTCATTATAGGTTTTATGATCCTCAAGTGAAGGGGGACTAATTTTTATTGAACCTCTCCTATCTTGGTCAGGTACGCCATCTTGAATCTTACCTAAATCATTTGGGTGTTGAAACGCCCTCCGGGTAAATCGTAAACCAATCATTCATTCCTTCTCTCCATGGGTGCCAGACTTAAATACATCAGTAAGCCGAGCACTGAACAAAGCCTTAGGAGCGGGCCCGCCGGGATTTGAACCCGGGTCTTTGGCTTCGAAGGCCAGAAGGATAATCCAGACTACCCCACGGGCCCATGCTCAGGCGGGTTATGCACCATGCCCAGATAAGTCTTTGTCTGAATTAAAAGGTTAGAATGTTAGGATTAGATATAGGATGAGAACTAAGTGGCGAGGATTGAATGGACTTGAGAATAGTTTAAAATGGGTGTGGCTATGGACCTGGCATGAAGCGGGTTACAATGGGGCATGGTGCGGGGGGCGAGATGATGCAGGAACTCATCCACACACATATCGTGCCCTTTATGCCCCAGATAAAAAGTGAAGTGCCCTTACAGTCTTTTGACGATTCTTCTGTCGTAGATGGAATCGTATTCACAACGGATGGACACACCGTAAAGCCTCTCTTCTTTCCTGGCGGGGATATAGGATCACTCAGTGTTTGCGGAACGGTTAATGACATAGTGGCGATAGGGGGGAGACCTTTGGCCATTTCCTGCTCGATGATCTTAGAGGAAGGGCTAGAGATCGATGTCTTGGAGCGAGTGAGTAGAAGCATAGGGGAGACGTCAAGGCTAAGCGGGGTCCCAGTAGCTACAGGCGATACGAAGGTCATGGAAGCGGGGGCCATCGAAAAGATGGTCATATGCACATCGGGAATCGGAAGAAGAAATGAATATCTGGATCATAACCTAGAGATCGCCTCCCAATACCGCAAGGTGGATTCTAACTGGATGACAGATGATAACCTACGCGATGGAGATGTAATAATAGTCAGCGGTACGTTAGGGGATCATGGAATAGCTCTTCTTTCCTTCCGCGAAGGGTATGGCTTCGAGACTGAAATATCGAGCGACATAGCACCCTTGAACGGTCTTGTGAAAGATGTTCTTCAGGTAGGTGGTGTGGTCTGCATGAAAGACCCTACTAGAGGTGGATTAGCGAATGCAGTGAATGAGTGGGCCTCAAAATCTAGAGTGGGTATAGAGATAGAAGAGAACGCCGTACCTATATCAGAACCAGTCCGAAACGCCTGCGAGATGTTAGGGCTTGATCCGTTGACCATCGGAAATGAAGGTAAAATGCTATTCGGAGTAGTCCCCGAGATGGCAGAAGAGGTGCTCAAAACCATTCGTCGGCATGAATATGGCAGAAAAGCAGCCATCATCGGTAGAGCAACCTCGAGGATAAAGGGCGTAGTGCTAAAAACGGAGGTAGGAGGTAAAAGGGTTCTCGAGCCTCCAGTAGGTGATCCAGTACCTCGGATTTGTTGATATCTATATCAATAAAAAACGTTTTTAATCTCAGATCAGCGATTCGATATAGAAACATATAAGGAAAGCAATTGCTCCAATCAAGGCCATTCTGGCACCCTGAAGAATTGGATTTCTCTTGCCAGAACGACCCATTAGAACACCAGTGACAAAGAGGACGGTAATCGCTAGTCCTATGGCCACATAAGCCTCGGTTATTATCTGACTTTCATCCAGGAGGAGAAAAGGTGTAAGTATTATCCCCCCCACCACGAGCGGAGCAAGGAAGATGATGAAGGAGATGATGAGCATGCTTATCCTGGCCGACCGACCTATGTGGGTATCTTCTAACTGTCTAAGCATTGCCCTCTCGATTTCGGCTATCCTCTTTTTCTGCTCTAAATTCTCTGCCTCATAAGTGCTGACACCAGTGGATATACCCAGCGCGACCGAGCTAGTCAATATCGTGACGATGATTATTCTCAAGTTAGGATCGGTGGAGAAGGCGCTCCCGATAACGATGCCAAGCATAACAAACGTTGAGTCAAAGATAGTGTTGACAAGATATCTCCTAATCGTGGGCCAAGTACCTGGCGTAGCAAATGCCGTCCTAATGTCTTCTTTAAGACTTCTTTGCACCATCGGATATCTTCTATTGGGAAGATACATGAAATGAGTATTCTATTATTTCGGTTCCAATATAGTCGAAGGATTAGAATATTAAAATTTTCATAAAAAAAGCCCCTTCTCTGCCGATTTTACATTCCAGAATCTTCTTATTTATCTTGTCAACATTGTCAATATTATCCAGCAGATACATAATTTATAAATAGTCAGCGACTGAATAATTGGCTTCACGAAAGAGCTAGTCGCCAGAGGGTTAATTTTCGCATTAGCCCAGGTGACAATATCTAAAGGAGGGGCAAGATGCTTAGAAATATAACGAAGATTCTCAGCATAGTGATTGTGCTAGCAATGGTGCTCGGCGCGTTTGCCGTAATGTCACCGGCCTTGAGCGCGCCTTCGGCGCCTGCAGCAAAAATGGAGGCGAAATTCGCCGAACCCGAGCGAATGTATGCGAGCGAGGAGTATCGTTATCAGAAGCTCGACCTGAACGACGTTTCTTATGAGCTTTCTGCGATCAATGCTAACGCCTTGGCAGCTCCGGGGAATATCTATGCCAACGGATCTATTGCAAGGTATTACGTGGGAACCTATGGCAAATGGGCGTATAATGAAACTGGCGCAACCGGCTATATGTTGTTCCAGAAAAGAGGGGAAAGCCGGAATTGCGAATTATGGACCGCTCTTGACATGACGTTCCCTGATGGGGATCCTCGTAACGCCTACGTGAGCAGGATCACAATCAACGATTCCCAAGCTCAATACATGATCGACCATTTCGAGACCAATATCTATCCCAAAATGACCAATTTCTTCGGCGAGCAGCCAATGATCGATGGGGAGAACTCTTGGTTCAAGGCCCAGGGAAGGCCTTACTTCGGGACCAATGTATCCGGTAGAGTAATGATCATGGTATTCAACATCGTGGATGAGTCCTTCTTCAATTCGGAATATCCATCATACATCGCAGGATATTTCTCCTCGACCATGGACGCTCTTTACGACAGGAACATAATCCACATAGACTGCTGGGATTGGGCCAACCGGACTACAGCGAATTCCAGCAGGCCTTGGGTCTATGAGTCAACAATTGCCCATGAGTATCAACACTTGCTGCATGACTACTTCAACCCAGACCAAATCTCATTCGTAAATGAAGGCTGCTCCATGTTCGCAGAAATCGTCTGCGGTTATGGCCTGGACATGGCCTATGTGGACAGGTTCTTCTACACCCCCGACAACTCACTTGTGGATTGGGGCGACCAGGGACAGATCAACATCCTGGCCGACTATGGTGCTGCAGCATTGTTCACGACCTATCTAGCAGATCATTTCGGACCTGAGATGGTGCAGGTGATAGTCCACGCCGCTGGGACCACAGGCATAGACACGATAAACTACGCCTTTGGAGAGATAGGAGCAAAAGGCTGGAACTTTGATAAAGCTTTCAACTATTGGAGGCTGGCAAACCTCATACTGAAGGACACGCCCGGCAATGGCTGGTTCAATTATAAATCCATAGACCTGAGCAGCAGCTCCGGGCCGCGAGTATACGATTGGTGGCCATCTGGAGGGGATGTGTATTCTGGCGGAATGTTCTTCGGCGCTACAGCTACTTATGAGGGATACACCACTGGAATCCGCAACCTGGGTGCGTATGGTACCGACTACGTGTATGTCAACCCATCTATGATTTTACAACCAACCGATGGGCCCAGCATCACTCCACCGTGGTGGTACGGCCTCTACCCCTATGATCTCAAGTTCAGGTTCAAAGGCGATGTGCAGACAGCCAAAGGATGGCAGATGACCCAAGTGCCTATTGGAGTTAATGATGAGATATACTATGAGAACTTCAACCGCGGAGGTTCATGGCCACATGGTTGGTCGCGACAAACTGTAGGAGTGTATGGTGGAGGGCCGTGGCATATGGCGACTTACGGTGGAGGTAATTATTTCGCCGAGGTCTATGGGCCTGGATATAGCCTCATCCCGAGTTACCAATATGAAAGGTTATATACCAGCTACATTAACCTGTGGGACTACACCAAGGCACAGCTCTCATTCGACCTCACCTTCGAAATGGGAACGCCGTATGACTTCTGCCGGGTTAGATACTCTCTCAATGGAGGACCGTTCCAGACGCTAGCCCTATGGGACCACGATGTCAGCGAGACTTTCACCATGGACGCTTCCGATCTCACGGGCTTCTTAGTCCAGCTAAGGTTTGACTTCGTCACCTACGGAGGGAACAGCTATATGGCGATTGATAACCTCGCCTTCAGCGACCTGATTACAACCACTGGCTGGTGGTCAGACAAGGGCGACTTAGTGGACTACAGCCTCTACACTGAGCTGGACCTTACAGAGATGGAGCAGGCCATACTCACCTTGGATACGGCATGGGACATAGAACCCTATTGGGACTTCGGCTTCGTGCAGGTATCCACTGATGGTGAGTCTTGGACCTCTGTGGCCAATGAGTACACCACCATCGAATATGATCCCTCTGCCATGGAAGAGATAGTGGAGAACCTGCCTGGGTTGACCGGCTCGTCCGGTGGCTATGTCTTGGCGAGCTTTGATCTCAGCGAGTGGGCAGGACAAGTGGTCATGGTTAGGCTGCGTTACATGACGGATTGGGCATCGAGCATGGGTGGATGGTATGTGAAGGGTGCCTACCTCAACGGCGAGACCATCCCCATGGATGCTTGGGAATCGGACACCCCTGCGCAGCTGAATCATTGGCTGGTCACACTGTACATGCCGGGATGCGTGGGCTATAACAGCAAGGTCTGGATGCTGCCCATCATCACCACACTGAGCATGGAGGAAGTCACCCAGAGCGTCATACGCCATATGGGCGCGTTCTTGGAGTATCGGGAGATGTACATCATCATAAGCCCGACCGCAGGGAACGCCGACTATTCTATGGGATTCTTCAATGAAATGGGCTATGCCTGATAAAACCCAACAAAAACCTTTTCCCTTTTCTTAATTTTCTTCCTTTTTTCGCAACTCATATCGTCTTCAGCATGAGTATCTTTTAATATCGAACTGCCACTTTCGGTGGCGGGCTCATGGTCTAGCGGTCATGTGGAGCTTTGGCAACACCAACGCTCCTGACAGACGACGCCCTTACACGGCGTAGTTCGCCGGTTCGAATCCGGCTGAGCCCACTTTTCCCCTTCTTCAAAATTGTTTTAGCCTCCGATTGGATTTCCCCACTTGAAATAAGTTAGTAGTCATGTTTTCCCATGGCAAATTCCGATGATAGGAAGAAACTCTTTTTCCCCTTTGAAAAATATTGATTTTTATCATGCCTGCGGATGACCTAACATTGAGGCTGATTCTAGGCGATCAACTGAATCCCAATCACTCGTGGCTAAGAGATTTTCAAGATAAGGTTCTCTATGTCATGATGGAGGTGCGCCAGGAAACCGATTATGTCATGCATCACATACAAAAAGTTCTGGCCTTCTTCGCCTCCATGCGCGCTTTCGCCGCAGAGCTTGGTGAGAAGGGGCATAGGGTGCTTTACATAAAGCTCGATGACCCAGCAAACTTGCAAACCATAAACGGCAACCTGATGCGCATCTTGAAAAAAGAGAAGGTTTCTAGATTCGAGTATCTCCTTCCTGATGAATATAGGCTAGATGAGCAATTGAAGGAACTCTGCAAGGGCCTCTCGATACCCTGGAAAGCTTATGACACTGAGCATTTCCTGACTTCACGATTCGAGCTCAGGGAATTTTTTCGTGGAAAGGACAGGTATGTGATGGAACCATTCTATCGCATGATGAGAGGGAAATTTGATATCCTTATGAAAGAGGGGAAGCCCCTCGGCGGCGTCTGGAATTTCGACCGCGAGAATCGTCGACCCTACCGTGGTGAGTTTTCCGTACCTGAGCCTAAGCGATTCCAGAATAACGTTAGGGAGCTGCGCGAGATGCTGCAGGAGAGGGGTGTGAAGACATTCGGGAGCATAGAAGATGATGTGCTTATATGGCCTATCAACAGGCAACAAGCGAAAGAGGCCCTCGATTATTTCCTTCAGAATTGTCTGCCTTATTTCGGAAGATATCAGGATGCGATGTCTAAGGAACATTGGTCCATGTTCCATTCCAGATTGTCATTCGCCTTGAACACTAAGATGCTCCATCCCATGGAGGTGATGAAGGCGGCGGTTGACGCTTACCATAAGGACCAATCATACATAGGGCTTCCACAAGTGGAGGCTTTCGTGCGGCAGATCCTGGGCTGGAGGGAATACATGAGAGGAGTGTATTGGGCCAGAATGCCCGAATATGGTAAGATGAATCATTTTGGCCATGAAAGAGCATTGCCCCACTATTATTGGAATGGGGAGACGAGAATGGAATGCATGCGTCATTGCATTCTCCAGTCGCTAAGATATGCATTTGCTCATCACATCCAGCGACTCATGGTCACGGGCAACTTCGCTCTTTTGAGCGGTATAGATCCAGACGAAGTAGATGCCTGGTATCTTGGAATTTACATCGATGCTGTGCAATGGGTAGAAATGCCCAACACCCGTGGCATGAGTCAATTCGCTGATGGCGGCATCGTGGCGACCAAGCCCTACATCTCCTCAGCTAGATACATGAAGAAGATGAGCGATTATTGCCGAGGCTGCTATTATAATCCCCAAAAAAGGTATGGCCCAAGGTCCTGCCCCTTTAATAGCCTTTTTTGGACTTTTTTGCATAGGCATTATGATAAGCTGAAAAAGAATCCTCGGGTAGCGATGATGCTTCGCTTGTTCGATGAGCTACCAGATCAAGAAAGGAAACAAATATTGGCATGGGGAGAGCGATATCTTGCGATGCTAGAGAACCTTTGATCCTTAAAGTCTTCCTTCCCGATCGGGCGATTCATTGCTAGCTGACCATATCTGAGATTGCCTGCTGAATGAAATTTAGATTTTCATTGATCATAAGATAATGAGGGCGATTTATGATGGCCTAGAATAAGAAGGCAAGCGAATCGAGCTTGGCAGGAAGGTCACTAGTCCGCAGGAATGCTGTTGTTCCATCGAGAACTGATTTCAGCAAAATTATTCAATCTTCTATGCTTACCCTCGTGCAAGGTGCATGAATGGTCGATTTTCTCCCTTTCAAAGGGCTACTTCCGAGGCTGAGTGATGCTGAAAGCATAGATCAGAGGGTAGCTCCACCCTATGACGTCATATCGCCAGAGGAGTTGCTCGGCCTTCAAGCCAAGCCCTTCAATGTGTCCCGCATTACGCTAGGTGGTGAGGGCTCAAATTACGAAAGAGCGGCGAGGCTCTTGCGTGAGTGGATAAAGCATGGAAAGCTAATGAAAGATGAGGAGGAATGCTACTATCTGCTGACTCAGACATTTACATACCAGAACCATAAGATAACCAGGACCGGTCTGATGGGCGCTCTGCGATTAGAGCCTTATGAAAATGGCAACATATCACCTCACGAAGAGACCTTTCCCAAAGTTAAGGAGGATAGGCTAAACCTTCTGCGGGCCACATCTGCCCATTTGGAATCGATATTCTGCATCTATGATGATATGGACATAAGATTGCTAGATGAGATGAAGGAGAGAGCGGAGAGAATCTTCACTTTTATTGATAACTATGGGACGGAACATTGCTTCTCTAGGATTTCGGACAATGACATGAAATCCACATTGAATGCGGTTCTCAAGAACAAGAAGCTCCTCATAGCAGACGGGCATCACCGCTATGAGACCGCTTTGAGGTACGCGCAAGAAAACACAGATGACGAGAGAAAAAAGTATTTACTTGCCACCTTGGTCGCAGGCAACGATCCAGGCTTGGCGGTTCTGCCCACCCATCGTATCTTCAGGAATGTCCAGATAGGGGTAGACGAATTCCTTCTACGCGCATCCAATTTCTTCGCCGTTTGGGAAGCCAGGTCGATGGATGAGCTCTTCCGACTCACTGCAAACAATTCACGTCCCAGCCTTGGTGTGGTGATGCCAGGAGGTCGAATGTTCATACTCGAACTGGCCTGGAGGCCGTCGGAAGATCCCTTATGGTCCATCGACGCGTATGTATGCGAAGAATTGATACTCAAGAAAATATTGGAGAAGAAGGGGGAAGTGAAGGTGGAGTATGACCACGATGCTCTCTCTGCCGTCTCCAAAACAGAGCAGGAAGGAGTGGCCATGGCCATCATACTTTCCCCACCCCGCATGGATCTTATCTGGGAAGTGGCTAAGTCAGGACAAAGGATGCCTAAGAAGTCCACATATTTCTATCCTAAAGTATGGTCAGGATTCGTGATATATGATATGGGATGAAAGGGATAAACGAACGTAATTGAAGGGCTCAAAGCCTACTCATTCCTGAATTTATCCATAGCCGACGTTTCCGAGTGCTCTTGAAGGAATCACGGTGTACGCAAATAGATGATTAATGTCCGCTTTTAGGCCTAAGATTCTCATCGAGTCCAGGGTCGCATCGAACTTCATTTTTACAATCCTGTCTCAGCGAACAAGATGCCCTGAGGAATAGATATCAATATGCCTGTGCTTTTAAAATGGAGGTTGAGAGGGAGATGGAGCCACTGGAGGGACTCGAACCCTCGACCTACGCCTTACCAAGGCGTCGCTATTTAGAGGCGCTAATCCAGTAGCGCTACCTCTAAGCCACAGTGGCGTCTGCCACTCGTAGACGCTCGTCATTGATAAAGATTTCGAGAGGCTCGGCCACAAGTATTTTCCAGAAGATTGAGTTTCATATCAACGATGAAGAAGGAGATGAGCGCCTTCGATGTGCTACGCGTGGTCCAAGAGATGCAGGAGCTCATCGGAGGATACCTAGACAAGATCTTCCATTGGGATAAGAGGAACGTGCTGTTGAGGGTGAATGTCCCCGGAGTGGGTAGAAGAGAGGTGCTCCTCCTCGATCAGAGGTTTCTCTTCCTCGCGAAGGAGAGGCCCAACATCCCAGAAGCTCCTTCCCAATTCGCCGTCCACCTGCGCAAGCTTCTTTCCAATGCTCGCATCACGAGCGTGCGCCAGCATCAATTCGACAGAGTGGTGGTATTGGATGTTAAAAAAGAAGAAGAATATCAGGTGATAATCGAGCTTTTCGGGGACGGGAATCTGCTTCTTGTCAACCAGAGCAAGATAATAAATTGCCTTGTCTCCAAAACTTGGAAGCATCGCGATGTGCGACCAGGAGCGAGTTACGAATTCCCTCCGGCCCGATTCAATCCACTTGTCAAGAAGGTGGAGGACTTTAAACTTGCCGTGCAATCCTCCAAATCAGACCTGGTAAGGACTTTGGCCACGGTAGTCAATCTCGGTGGCCTGTATGCCGAAGAGGTCTGCTTGCGTGCGGGAATAGATAAGGCCAAAAAAGCCAGTGAAATGAGTGCCGAGGATCTAGCGGCGATATCCCGCATCGCATTGGAACTTGTGCAACAAACAGCCACATGCCAGCACGGATACCTTTATATGCAGAACGGTGAGAAGCCGCTGGACGCCACTCCCATTCCCCTGCTTCTATATCAGAGCGTGAAAAAGCATGAATTCCCCAGCTTTTCTGAAGCCCTAGGGTACTATTTGGAGAAGGCCAGTCTCTTGCAAGAGATGTCCGTGGGCAATCCAGAGATACAGCGCCTGGAAAGGCAGCTCACTCAACTTAGAGAGGCGGAATCCAAGTCTCGAGCCGAAGCAACCGAACTGACGAAAAAAGCGGAAACCCTCTATTCCAACTATTCTGAAGCTCAAACCATCCTAGCTCGCCTGGCTGAGCTTAGGGGCCTAGATTGGGACGAGGTCAGGCAAAGGGTCAAAGGCGATGCCCAGATCGCATCCATATTTCCTGAGAGGCGAGAGGCCGATATTTTACTGGCAGGGATTGAGATAAGAGTGGATTACACCAAAGGATTGGAGGAGAACGCGAGTCTGCTCTATGCTCAGGCCAGGGACGCGAGGGATAAGGCCGAACGCTCCTCACAACTGATAAAGGAGACAGAAAGTAAAATCAACGAGCTGAGACAAAAAGAAGCGCTCCAAGCGCAGCAGGAAAGATTGGAGATCAAGCCTACCAAGCAGTTCTGGTTCGAGGCCTATAAATGGTTCTTCACCAGCGGAGGACGTCTTGTCCTCGCGGGGAGAGATGCGCGCACCAATGACCAGTTAGTGAAGAAGCATCTTACGCCAGCGGACCGTTACGCCCACGCCGATGTGCACGGCGCTCCCAGTGTGGTCATAAAGGAGGGGGCGAGCGCCACAGAGAAGGAGCTGGAGGAAGCTTGCGCCTTCGCTCTAGCTCACTCCAAGGCCTGGAACGCGGGGATAAGGGAGGGGAGCGCCTATTGGGTGCTACCTGACCAGGTCTCCAAGACGCCAGAAGCGGGAGAGTTCGTCCCTAGAGGCGCGTTCGTGATCCGCGGGAAGCGCAACTACGTACACCATATCCAGATGGAGCTAGCTGTGGGCGAGGTCCAAGTCCAGGGAGCGCGCAAGGTCATGTGCGGCCCTCCCTCCTCCCTTCGCTCCTCTAGCAAGTATGTGGTTATCATTCCGGGGGATATGCCTCGAAGCAAGCTTTCCTCCAGCTTAGCGAAGGAGCTGCAAGTGCCTGAGGAGGAAATATCTCGCATCCTGCCCCCCGGGGACGTGGAGATCAAGGAAAGAGTAGGGCTGTGATGAGAAAGGAGCGCCCGAGCCGGTATTCGAAACCGGGTCTGCAGGTCCGCAGCCTGCTAGGATGTCCAAGCTACCCCACTCGGGCCGACGATTTTCCCTCAAGACTCGCTGGTTCTTATATTTAACTTCCTCTAATAGGTGGTGGTCATGTCCAATTTACCCTTCTTCCTGGCCAGATAATCAGCATACTTGAATATCCCCAAGGAAAGGACGAGGAAGAGCATACTCGTTCCCAGCAACGCTAATATCATTTCGTTAGTGGAGTACGCGCTAAGACCACTATCCCACCGTATCTGCTCCGGCAGCATGGCTCGGCGCACCATCTCCAACCAATAGGTTATAGGTATCGCCCTTCCTATGGCCTCCCCCCAAGTTGGCAGGAAAGTGATAGGGAATACCACGCCACAGAAGAGGTAGAACATGCCAGCAATCCCTTCATTGATGCCCATGCTGTGCTTGGCCGTGAGCATAGAGACTCCTGCCAAAGCTATGCCTATCATGCATATGCAGAACAACCCCACGGCCATGGCCAGCGACAGCATGAGCCAATCCACCTGCGAGAGCTCAAGAGGCAATCCCAACACCAAGACCCCAAAGGCCAAGGTGATGAGGGCCGCCACGGTGGTGATGACTATCTTAGGCACCGCCCTGCCCACGATGTATAAATAAAAGGAGATGGGGGCGATGTAGACCTGCTTCAAGGTTTGATAGTGCTCCCTATCCTCATGCACCACCATCACTATTCCGAAGAGCACCTGTGCTACATACATGTAGAAGGCGTTTCCCACGAACATGTAAGAGAAGATTTCAGGAGCGGCGGCGACAGAGTCCCAGATGACAAGATACATTATCACGAGGATCAGAGTGGCGGATATGGGCTTCACAATAGAGTATAGGGCGAAGAGCCAGGGATTGGTCCAATTATATTCCATCTCCCAGCCCAGCCAGGCAGACAGCTTCAAGGTCCTGAGATGATTTTTCACTGCCATCTAAGGGTCAGCCTCCCTTCCTTCTTCCCCAAATGCTCCATGAAGCGAAGCGCGTACCTCGCCCCGAGCAGGAATACCACTGCCAGAGCCATCAATATGATGAGCTCCCAGCTCCAGTGTAAAAGGGGATCGACATCCGCACCGGAAAACATCAGCTGCCGCATCCCATCCAAGCCCAGGGTTATGGGGATTACGCTCCCCGCCACTGCCACCCAGAACCCCAGCTGTCGCACGGGGAAATAGAACCCAGAGAGGAGGTATATGGGTTCCTGCAAGAGATTGGATATGTGCCATGCTCCCCTTCCATAAAGCATGTAGAGCGAGGAGAACATCATTCCCATGCCGTAGAGGGCCACTAAAGTCACGAGAAAAAGAGCTAAAAGAGCCCAGGGATGTTGCACGCTCAAGGTGACGCCGAAAATAACGAAACCGAGGAAAAAGGTGGATAGGGCTCTGACGCTAGTGAGGAACATGCCCCCCACCGCCATCCCTGCCAGTACGGACATGCGCGACATAGGCGCCATGAGATAGAGCTGCAGGTTTCCCGTCTCCTTCTCCCAGTAGAACTGCGCCGCCATAGACCACAAGACATTGAGCCAGAAAGCGGTCATAGCTCCCCCCAGGACTACGAAACCAGTGAATACCTCAGGCGCTCCCATGGCCCTATAATAGAATATGAAGGCTGCTATCCCTAGCACAGGCAGGAAGATGTCGAAGAGCAACCAGGAAGGCTCCCTGCGAATGCCTATGATGCGCGGATAGGCCCTTCCCACCATGGCCCGCAGCTCTAGAAGAAGAGAGCTCAGGCGAATCCCCTCCCCACCATCTGTATGAAAACATCCTCTAAAGTAGGCTCGTTCTTCGTCAGCGAGATTATCTTAGAGCCCTTGGAGGTCAGGAAGGAGATGACGTCGCTTATGAAGGCCTCCTCTTCTAGGACCAAGCGCACCTCTTCATTCTCACCCTTTCGGCTCACATTCAACCCCTGGACCCCCCGCATACCACTCAGCTCCGTGAGGCAAGCGCAGGGCGTGGTGAGGATGGTGAAGGTGGAGTGGCGCGCCACGCTGCGTCTTAGGTTCTGAGGGGTGTCGCAGGCCAATATCCGCCCCCGGTCTATAATGGCTACACGATCGCACAGCTCCTCCGCCTCCATCATATAGTGCGTGGTCAGCATGACTGTCTTCCCAGGCTGTCTCTTCACCCAATCGCGAATGAATGAGCGAATGGTCATGCTGGCATTGACATCCAGGCCTAATGTCGGCTCGTCCAGGAAGATAAGGTCGGGATCGGTGACGAAACCCCGTATGACGTTCATCTTCTGCCTCTGACCGGTGGATAGGGTACGGACCACGGAATTAGCCTTGTCAGCCATGCCAAACAACTCGAGCATCTGGGAGATTCTCTGCTTCGCCACCTTGCCCTCGATGCCATAGAACTGGGAGAACATCCAAAGGTTCTCTTTCACCGTGAGTAGCCCATACCCTGAGGTCTCTCCTCCCGAGACCATGTTTATGCGCGGCCTGATAGCCTGGAACTCTGTCTCCACATCGTGCCCCAGGACTTTTACCGTTCCAGAGCTGGGAAGGAGCAATGTGCACAAGATCTTGATCAGCGTGGTCTTGCCCGCCCCGTTAGGTCCGAGGAGGCCGAATAGCTCCCCTTCTTCCACCCTCAAGTCGATATTGTCAAGGGCGGTGAGCGGCCCTTTGCCCTTTCCGCCTGAGAATATGCGGGTAAGGGAATGCGCTTCTATAGCTGGCGCCATAAACGAAAGCGAATGGATAGGTCTGAACAAAAGGATGTCGCCTATGCATTCTTATTATTCTGGTGGTAGCGAGTCACATAGCCAGCGATGCGGTTGCGCATGGCCACTGATTGCACGTTGGTGAGCTTCTCCACCAGCTGCTTGTTGACCTCGAAGTCGTTGGTGAAGAGCCGGGGGTACTTCTCGACCAATTCTATAGCTACCCTCTTGATATATGTTGGCCTGATCCTTCCCATGTTTACACCGGGTGATGGCGGGTTAAGGTCTATGCCTATTTAAGATTTTTCAGTTCCTGCCGTCTGCTCCTGCCGCAGCTCTTCTTGCCCTCTGGACAGGGACCTCGAACGCATCCAGGCCCCGCCTCTGAGAATATGTTCGGCGAGACTCTCTTGACCTGCCGTAGCATCTCATCCGCCACCTCTCTTAGCTCCCATTGGGCACGGCGGCAGCAGCGCAGCGAGAAGAAATGCAGGAGCTCGCGAGCGTTCATGGTGACAGTGATGTTGGTGGTGCAGGCGTTAGGTAAGGCGTAGCGCGCGTCCTCAGAGGGAACTCTGCTTGATAGTGTCCTATAGCACTCCCAGGCTTTGCGCATCAAGTCCTCGAACTCTTTCTTAAGCTCATCATCTTCGGCTATAGAGGGAGGAGTCACGAACGTCTCCTCATCTAGGGAGACGTACCTCTGAGATTGCTGCGAGTAGGAGGCGATGCGATGTCGTACCAATTGATGCGTTAGTGCCCTTGAAACACCCTCAATGGAGAAGGTGTAGCTGGCATGCTCGACTACGGAGTGATGGCCCATGCCTGTGATCTCTGCGATAGTCTTTCCTGCCCTCTCCTGATCCATCTCCTCCAAGAGCTGGCTAGCCGTCTTCTTAGAATAGCATGAGCGCGCGGCCGCAGCGCATAGCTTTTCAGCTTCCTTGGTATAAGATAGGAGGGTTACCTTCATGAACTCTGAGGGTAGAGTTCCGAGCGACGATTAAAAACCTCCCACTCTTGGCACCTCATTTCACCTAAAAGGCTATCATCAAAGGTCGAATTGGAAGGATACCTCCTTATTCCCCTCCCCCACTTTCGCTCTGGTGCCAAGATATTCTCCATCCAGCAGATGCTTCAGCCTTATAACCCTGATATCCCTGGGGGAGAGCAGCCTCCTGATACCTTCTACATGACCATCGCCCACCACGGCCAACACGTTGAGGTATCTTGCCTCCGCTTCCGCGATGCGATTGGCCATGAGCTGATTGCGCTCGTCTATCAGCACTCGCTTCAGCGTAGGATATTCCTTCCCGAATTCCTCAAGATACGCTTCCTCCTGCTGTGTGAACCTCTCCAACTCTTTCTCCACCTTCTTCCTGCTGCTGAAGATTCCCATCAGAGCAGAGAAGGTGAGGAGCACCCTTTCCCTGAAGGACATCTCCTGCCAGAGCTTGGAGAAGAGCTGAGCCGCATCGGCATCGATCAGCAGCACTGGTATTCCCTGCCCCTGGGCGGTATCGATGGCAGAAAGCATCTCCGAACCAAGCTCCCCCCCGAAATCCTTGGCCATGCGCTTCTGGAAGTGCGATAGCAACCGATAGGTCGGAGGCATACGGGCGCGCGAGGCAGGGTCCTTCAGTGCCTGATAGCGGCCAGGATCCAGTTCCACGCATACTGCTGCAGGCCTCTCCTCTAGGATTATGTCCCTCACCTGCTTCTTGATATCGAACACATGGCCTACGCCCACAAGAGTGATCATTGCGCCTCTCACCTTTCCCTCCCTTCATAATCCTTTGCGCGTGATTGGTTTTTGCTCTTTAAATTCATCAGATTTATGCGGAAATGGCGAAGCGTTTATTATTGAGATGCGTTTGGATAGATTGGTGAGCGCGAAAAGAAAATATGACTTAGTTGCATTCGACATGGACGGTGTGCTGGTCGACTATCGCAGTTGCTGGACCTGGATCCATGATCATTTCTCTGTGGACAATGAGCGTTCGCTAGAGCTGTTCGTGCGGGGGGAGATCGATGATCTGGAGTTCATGCGCCGGGACATAGCCCTGTGGAAAGCGAAGCATCCTACCCTTTGCCGCGATGACCTCCGTTCTATCCTGGAGCCACTTCCCATGAGCGAAGGCATAGCTGAGACCGTCTCCCGTTTGAAAGAGAGTGGGGTGCGCACGGTCATCATATCCGGAGGTATCGACCTGGTGGCTGAGAGGATCGCTAGGCGCTACGGCTTCGACGATTATTTCGCCAATGGCGTGGAATGTGATGAGAAGGGGCTATTGACCGGGGAGGGCATATTGCGAGTGCAGCTAAAGAACAAGCGTGCCGCCTTGGAGAGCTGCATGGCTAAATTCAACGTACCCCGCGAACGCACCGCTGCCATCGGGGACAGCTTCATCGATGTCTCTATGTTCGAGGCCGCGGGGATGAGCATCGCCTACAATCCTTCGGACGAGGTGGTGAGGCGGAGCGCCACCTATGTTGTGGAAGGGGGGAGCCTGACTGCTATCCTGCCTTATATTCTAGATGGGCATGAATGATCAGGCTTTGTTGCCATATCTTCCCACCAAGGGCACGAAGGCGCAGCCCCCTAGATTCTTAGTAGTGAGTTTGCC
Organism: Methanomassiliicoccales archaeon; assembly: GCA_038740345.1. Classification (NCBI taxonomy): domain Archaea; kingdom Methanobacteriati; phylum Thermoplasmatota; class Thermoplasmata; order Methanomassiliicoccales; species Methanomassiliicoccales archaeon. The sequence goes on along the minus strand of JAVYMA010000009.1, from coordinate 4,647 downwards.
CTTCCTCTTCACCACGAGTATCAACTCTTGATAGAAGGCGCCCCCCACTGGCACTAGCATCATACCCTCCTCAGCCAATTGCTCCTTCAGCGGAGCTGGTATGTCAGGAGCGGCGGCGGCCACGGAGATGCGATCGAAAGGCGCTTGCTCAGGGAGTCCTAAAGTCCCATCGCCCTCTATAACCTCTACCCAATCAGCATACCCTGCCGCTTCCAGGTTCCGTCTAGCCATGGTCACAAGGCTAGGCAGCCTCTCTATGCTGTAAACTTTCCCTCCCGGCCTGATCATCTCGGCCATGACCGCCGCGTGATAGCCAGAGCCACATCCCACCTCTAGCACTTTCAGTCCCGGTCGGAGCTCTAACGCCTCCAGCATGATAGCCACCATGTGAGGGGCGCTGATGGTCTGCCCCTCCCCTATGTGCAATGGCGTATCCGCATACGCCTTTTCCCTCAGATCAGCAGGCACGAACTCGTGCCTAGGGACGGCTAGCATGGCCTGGGCCACGCGTTCGCTGCGAATGTATCCTGAGGCTCGAAGCCTAGCCACCATTCTGGCCCTCATCTCATCGGGTTTCATATCACGAATAGGTGGTCCGGGCGCTCTTGGCGTAGATGCGGACGATATCCCTCGCCGCCACGCCGCCCTGGCGCACCATTCCCTCCTTCGTCTTTATGCCATGAATCACGACATTGTCCCTTCCGATGGCCAGCAGATCGCCCACATAGAACTCCTCTTCAGGCAGGGCCGTGAGCTCCGCGGCCAACGTCCTGGAGGTCTTGTTCACCGAGACCTTCACCCGCACCCTATCGTATCTCTTGGCCCATATGGCCTTTATCTCCTTGGCTAAAGCTTGAGCTGCCCGCCCTTCCTCCTTCTCAATGGCGGTGATCACCACATTATACTCTCCCACGAAGAGCTCGTCCCCCACAGACACCAACTCATCCTCAGCGAACTCAGAATCCAGTTTCCTTGTCTCCCCCATGTCGCTGAGTAAAAGGGGAAGCTTGACTGAGGATGGTTCGCGCACCACCGTCACATGCACATGATTACACTCTTGACACCTGACCGTAGTCTCCATGACGTCCCCTCCTCGAGAAAGCCTACCACGCAGAACCTCGTGCAACCTCTTTTCCCCGCAGGAGGGGCAATCCAAGTAGAGGGAATTCGGTATCGACATATCACCCTTCTCTCTCATCATCTTCTCCATTGCCCTTTCGTCTTATTTTAATTATTTCATCCAGCTCGAAAGGAGGTCCGTGACCTGGGATGACCACATCGGCGAATCTCACAATCATGCTCATACTTCGCAGCGCCAAGCGTTTGTCATAATGGATGCCAGGAGGAAGCCATTTCATGATATTGTCCCGGGTGGGGATGGCATCTCCAGCGATGGCGAAGCGCTTCTCGCCCTCGACAAAGACGCTCCCGCTATCCGGCGTGTGCCCTGGGGTACGGACCATTACCACACCCGAAGCGAGGGGAATCGATTCCCCAGGCTCGCCCTCTCCTATCATTGACAGCCTCCTGGCGGAGGGGAATAGGTCGTCATTCCCTCTATGGTCCAGATGCGAATGAGTGCTGACCAGGATTGTGATGTCGTGAGGCCTTAGGCCGTATTTATCTAATGCCTCGAGGATTCGCGCGCGATATTCTCGCGTGGAGGTGTCCACCACGATCAACTCTCTTTCCGAGGTAACGAGAACAGAGGAACTGCGAGCCTCTAGAATCGCCTTCCCCTCCCTTCTTATCATGCCCTCGCAGAGAACCTTAACCTGTGGCCTCATCGCAGTCTCACCTCATATCCGCACTCGCTCTTCAACGAATCCCGCTTGAGAGTGAAAGAGGATCCGCAGATGGGGCATTTGGCCTTGGAGGCGAAGTGCTCCAGCCAAGCCCTCCTGACGTCCTCCTGGCTTTCATTCTCAATATGTTGCAGCATCTCTTGAAGCTCCGGTGTCGTGGCCAAGGGCTTGAGCGAGTTGAGGTCATATCCTCCTGATCTGACTACCTTGGTTCTCTTTGGAAGATTCCATCCCAAGGCCATTCCCGCTACGAAGCCTGCCAGGTGCGCCACGACCGCGATTCCTCCTCCCCATATTCCTAACGCTATGATTAACTGAACTAAGAAGAAAGCCATGGCCGCCACCCAAACGGGAATATTAGGCAATATGATTATGAAAAGGGGCAACGTCAGTCTTTCCTTAGGATAAAGGATGAACAGGGCTCCCACCAGCCCAGCGATAGCTCCAGAGGCGCCTAATATCAGCGTCGGCTCCCCCAAGCGCACCATCCCTTCGAACATCGCGCCCATCGCCCCCGCTACCAGGAAGATTAACAGAGGGCGGCTCTTGCCTAATCTTTCTTCCAAAGGCCAGCCTATGAAGAGAAGGAATATCATGTTTCCCAAGAGATGCATGGCACTGGCGTGCACGAAGATGCTGGTAAGAACGGTGTAGAGCCTCTCGCCGCTCTGAAGATATTGAGGTCGAAACCCCAGATCCAGCTCTATCGCGAAACCGAAAGTGAAGACCTGGAGGAAGAACACCAGGAAATTAGCAACTATCAGCGCCAAGGTAAGGGAGATTCGTTTCGAGACCGCCGTGAGTATGCTAACGATGATTACGGCCAGGGCGAGAATCGATATCGTATCCATTTCCGCTGTCCTTAACTGTTGCCTTGATAAGTGACTTTCGCTCGCTCTCTAGGGCTCGTTAGAACATACACGAGCTTCATCCCTTTATTCGTGCATGAACGATAAATTCTTGCCCTAGAGCAATATCCTTCACTTTGTTGAGGCACGACGAACGCATCAAGATCTTGGAATGCGAGGGCGTATATCCCCCGGCAGAGGATACTTTCCTACTGCTGCAATGCGTGCCAGATGTGAGAGGAAAAAAGGTACTGGAGATGGGTTGCGGCACGGGCATCATCGCTCTTAACTGCGCCGCCGCTGGGGCAGAGGTAACCGCTGTCGACATCAATCCTAAAGCCGTCCAATGCACCAAATCCAATGCTGAGCTAAACGGCCTAGAATTGGAAGTGGTTATCTCCGATCTGTTCTTAGACGTGGAGGGGAGATTCGATCTGATAATCTTCAACCCACCCTATGTCCCCGATATGATACGAGGGGAGATAGAAAGATCCTGGGCAGGAGGAGAGGATGGCGTTAGAGTGCTCGACCGATTCCTGAGAGCGGCGCCTCGCCATCTGAATGAGGGAGGTGAAATGCTGATCCTCTTTTCCTCATGCATGAACGAGAGTGCGCTGCAATGCGCCCTTAGTCAGTTCGTTCGCGATCGCATCGCTTCCAGGCACCTTTTCTTCGAAGAGATCTGGGTGGAAAGGCTGATACTGCCCAGGCATGCAACCCACGGATTTAAGAAATGATATAGATATAGGGAGAGAAGGCTTGAGGCAAGTAACACCTCTTGCCTTGCACTCACCATTTAGCCTTCAGCCCCTAATAGCTACCTTCACGAGTCTGGAATGCCCAAGACCTTACTTATCTCTCTTCTCAGGATTTCATTCACCACTTTGCCGTCCACCTTTCCCCGCAAGCGCTCCATGACCGGGCCCATGAGAGGCCCTACGGCTCCTATCCCTTTCTGCCTAACGAAATCCATGCGCTCTGCTACAACTTGAGCGATGATGGCCTCTGCCCCCGACAGATCCATCCTGCCCAGGCCTAGCTCCTTTACAGCCTGCTCCACAGTGATTCCTCGGCACATCGCCTTCAACACTTCCGGCATCGCCTCCTTGGCAAAAGCTCCCTCATAAAGGGAGCGGAAGGCGCTGCGCAAAGCCTCATCGTCCAGCTTGGAGATGTCCGCACCTTCCTTGGCTATCTCTGGAAGGGTGTTAAGGAGAGTCTTGGCCGCGATGGCAGCCAATCCATATCTTGAGGCGGCTTCCTCGAATATAGCCTCCCAGCCCTCGCGCACCAACTGCCGCGCTTGCTGCGGATGGATGGCGTATTTGGACACCAAATGCCTCTCCACTTCTTCCGGGAGAGGGGGGAGCTTGGAACGAATGGCTATCATCTTTTCCGCGGTGATTATGATCGGTCGCACATCGGTCTCAGGATACATGCGGCTAGCGCCTGGCAAGGGGCGCGAGTAGACGCTGGAACCATCCGGCAGCGGATCCCTCGTCTCTTCCGGCACGCCTTCTGTGGCCATAGCCGCTCGCTCCACCGCAGCTTCCACAGCCGCTTTCGCCTTGATCGGCTCATCCGCGCATAGCACGAAAGCCACAGCGCCTCCCCTTCCCAGGGCAGCTCTTATCCTAGCGACGTCTTCATCGGTGACCCCATATCCTGGCAGCTCGTCAGAGTGGAATATGCCTTGCACGCCCGCCCGTACCCTGGCTCTCTGGGCCATCTCTGCTCCTAAGCGAAAGCGCCCGTCAGCGCTCCTCATTAGCCCTTCGTAGCCTGGGAGAGCGGCTCCCAAGACCACTCCTCCCTTCGTTAAAGCTCCCGCGATCACCTTGGAACGGCATGATTTCAGCGCCGAGCTCAGATCCACCAGCTCTGCCCGCGGCCGCTGCACCTTCCTCTCCGATAAAATGTTCTTAATCTCGATAAGGCTTCGCTGGCGCTCCATCTCCTTCCGCACATAATCAGGTAGGAGGCGCAGTTCTTGC
>JAVYMA010000008.1 GCA_038740345.1 Methanomassiliicoccales archaeon | reverse complement strand
TCCAAATAGAGGTGGGAGAGGATCTGGTCCGAGGTACATTAAAGGATCTGGAAGCGGCAGGTAAGGTGAAGCGCACCGGCCGCACATGGGTCAGAGTAAAGTGAATTATTGGAAAAGGGCGAAGAGAGAAATTTTATTATCCTGCAAATCAAAAAAGATTTGTGCTGGAGAACTTCAAACACAGCCTGGAAGCTTCACCTATCATCAAGAAAGGGGAGTATGACTACTTCGTCCATCCCATCACAGACGGTGTCCCTCGTATGGATCCTCGCATCCTCACCGAGGTGCTGGAAGGATTCAAACGAGTAGGGGATTTCCATTGCGACGTGATACTAGCCCCCGAGGCCATGGGCATACCTATCGCGGTACCCCTTTCCTTGGAGCTAGGCATACCTTACAGTGTGGTGCGTAAGAGACGATACGGCCTTCCTGGAGAAGTACCATTGCATCAGGTCACCGGTTATTCCAAGGGGGAGATGTATATCAATGGCATCTCCAAGGGGGATAGGATAGTGCTAGTGGACGACGTTGTCTCCACTGGTGGAACTTTGCGCGCCATAGTCTTGGCGCTGAGAGAGATAGGTGCCGAGTTAAGGGATGTGATCGTCGCCGTGGAGAAGGGAGAGGGCAAGAAGGCCTTGGAGCAGGAGCTAGGGATCAAAATAAAAACCTTGGTGAAGGTAGAGGTCAGAGAGGGCAGGCTAGTAGTGCTCAATTGACTAATCTATCACGCATCATGCGCACGGCGGCGAGGAAGGTTATTAGGGTCAGCGCGATCAAGTAAAGCAGGCTCAGAGCATCCATCCAGCGGAAGATACCTAAGCCGAAATCTCTCATGATTATGCTGGTATGGGTCAGCGGAAGCGCCAAGGCCACGGCCTGCACACCTTCGGGCAGTATCTCCAAGGGGAAAAAGGTGCCACTGAAGAGAAACATGGGGGTGACAAGTAAGAAGAAGGGGTAATTGAAGGAATCTATGTTGGGCACTACAGCGGTGAAGATCATGGCCACGGAGCCAAAGGCCAGACCTGCCAAGAAAGTAGCGGGGATTATCAAGAGGAAAGTAGGGAAGGAGAGAAGCCCAAAAGCGGCTACCACCAGAGCCACGATGCTGGCATTTATGAAGCTCTTGGTGGCGCCCCAGAGGATCTCCCCAGCTATCACGTCCTCTATGGAGAGGGGAGTTGCCACCATGGCGTCAAACGTCTTCTGGTAATGCATGCGCACGAAAGAGCCATAGGTGCACTCGAAGAACGCCCCGTACATGGCGGAGATGGCGATAAGGCCCGGTCCGAGGAATTGAGGATAGGTATATTGATCCCAAGGAGGAGGCAGCTGCTGGATCAGCACTCCGAAGCCGAATCCCATGGCAAGCAGGTATAGAATGGGCTCAAGGAAGGGGGGTAGGAAATTGGTCTTCCAGGTGAAGAAGAACACATCCCGATTGCGCTGCCACACCGCCCAGGCCTTCCGGCTGATATTGGAGAAGAGGCTCAATCTCTCAACCCCCTGCCCGTGAGCTTAAGAAAGACATCCTCCAGGGTGGCATCTCTGAGTATTACGTTGGCGCTAGGAAATTCCTTCAGGATGCGCTCGCGCAGGCCGCGGTTGTCCTCTGTGTAAAGGTAGCCCCGATCCCCTGCCTTCTCGTATATCCAGCCCCCCTTTCTCAACCAACTGTCCAAATTCTCATCGGGGTCCAGGACCTCTACCACCCCAGAGCCCACATTCTCTAATATCAGCTCCCTTGGAGCCCCTTCCACTAGGATCCTTCCCTTTTCCATAATGACGAGGCGATCGCACAGCTGCTGCGCCTCGTCCATGTAATGGGTGGTAATGAGCACAGTCACGCCTCTCTTCTTCAGCTCTCTGATTTTATCCCAGATTAGATGACGCGCCTGTGGGTCCAGGCCAGTGGTGGGCTCGTCCAAGATGAGGAGTTTAGGCTCGTTCATGAGGGCTCGGGCGATCACCAACCGGCGCTTCATCCCTCCTGATAGCTTGGGTATGGCCACATTCTTCTTTTCCGAGAGCTGCATGAATTCAAGGAGCTCTTCGGCCCTCTTTTCTGCCTCATATCGCTTAATGCCGAAATACCGCGCGTACACTAGGAGGTTCTTCCAGGCTGTGAAATCAGGGTCCAGATTATCCTCTTGGGGACACACTCCTATCTGGGCCTTTATCTCTCTCGGCCTACTTCGCACATCCATCCCCAGAACGAAAAGCCTGCCCGCGCTCACAGGGGAGACGCACTGGATCATACGGATAGCCGAGGTTTTTCCCGCACCGTTCGGCCCGAGGAAGCCGAAACACTCCCCTGGGGCTATGCGGAAGCTAATTCCATCAACCGCAACCAGATCTTCGAATTTCTTGGTGAGCCCCTCGGCCTCTATCACCCAGTCCATTGGCATGGGGAAAGCAGAAGGGCACTAAAAAAGCTTGGCTGTAAGATTGCCAGTAAACATCGCTTTGATTTTTTTGCTTTGCCAAAGGCGTTTTGTGGACCCAGCAACACTCTTGACCGTCTTTCTCATCGCCATATTTGGGGCGCTATTAGGGATAGGTTCAGCCTTGATACCTGGCATGCATATCAATACCTTCTCCCTACTACTGCTATCCCTTTACCCTGAGCTATCTCTCTTGCTCTCATCCTTCAGTCTCGCTTCCGTTACCTATCTAGATCCGCCTATGATGTTCGCCATACTTCTCGTCTCTGCTGCCACTGGCAGCTCCTTCACAGACTTTCTCCCCTCCACTTTCTTAGGTCTTCCTGAAAGCGACACCTCAATGAGCATGCTACCTGCGCATCGCCTCCTACTCCAGGGCAAGGGCATGGATGCGGTGCGCTTTTCCGCCACCGGCAGCTTGCTTGGAGCTTTATTGGCGGTACTCGCGACATACCCTTTGCAACTCCTCATGCGTCCCCCTTTTCTTCTGGGGGATGCGTTGTCTCTCTGCTTGCCCTACCTTCTCTTGGTCATCGTCGCCATGCTGATTTTGAGTGAACACGGGCCTCGAAGAACTATAGCCTTTCTGGACCTACGCTCCGGTCATGCGAAAAGAGCTGAAGAGGTCAACATCCGTCTTCCCATCCCGATAGACGGAGAAGAAGGGGTTCTCACTGGCAGGGCGATTCGAAGGGGGTTTTGTCGCTCAAAAATCCTCACTCCGCATGGCGTATTCTTCGTGCGTCACCGTACGCCTCTGCCTAAAGGGCAATTGCATCTCAGGGGGATATGGTGTGTCAAGGAGAGTAGGGGCGTAGGAAGACTACGCGCCTTCTTGCTTATCATGCTCTCTGGTCTATTGGGGTTCTGCGTCATGGAAGCTCACCCTCCATGGGGCGATGTCTTTCCCGGGATGGGACAGAGCTTACTCTTCCCCTTACTTTCTGGCCTTTTCGCCTTTCCTGCGCTGATAAGCTCCTTCTCTTCCGGTCCTGTGCCGCCTCAGGATGCGGCCCAGGAGGCATCCATATCCATCCTTCCTGCACTTAGAGGCAGCCTGGCGGGTTTCCTGTCTGGTTGGCTCCCGGGCATCACCTCGACTATAGGCGCTACCATAGGAACTCTCCTCTCTCCTCCGAGCAGGGATCAAGAGCAGGCCTCCAAGGACTACCTCCTCATGTTGGCAGCGGTGGGCACCTCGGCTGCTGTATTCAGCATTCTCGCTCTATGCATCGAAGGCGAGGCACGCACGGGAGCCATGCTAGTCTTGGAGAAGGCCTTGGGGAAGGAGAGGACGTCCGAACTATCTCACTTCCCGGCACCAGAGTTCTCCATGCTCATTCTGGCGGTGTTGGTCTCTGCCATAATAGGTTACCTTTTATCGCTCAAGGCTGGTGCTTTGCTCTCTCAGAGGGTCGCGGGTAGGGACCTTCGTAAGCTCAATCAGGGAGTTCTGATCCTGCTCCTACTCATGATATTGGCTTTCTGTGGACTGGGGGGCATTGTGGTGTTGATGGCCTCCATCCCCTTGGGTCTCCTGCCTGCGCATCTGGGGGTCAAGAGGGTGCACCTCACAGGCTGCCTCCTCCTTCCCCTTCTTTTCTTGCGCTTCGGTCTGGAAGACGAGGTCATCGCGCTCCTCTGGAACGCTCCCTGAGCGCTTCTAGGTCCCATCCGAAGGGAAGCAGTAGGTCCGCCGCTGCCCGCAGCAGCATCTCTTCGTATTCGAGCGCGTCGTAGCGTTCGTCGCCCCGCAGGAAGGGCGCGGCCCTCACCCTCTCCCAGACGTCCCTGCTCGATCCATCCAGTATAACATATTCCACACTCCTGCCGGGCGGCACCCTGAAACCCATTTCCTGCATTTGCCTCAGCGCCGCGTAGGAATCGTTCAGTTGTGAATACTCCTCCAATTCCTTGGCCACCCGATGCCGCACTACGAGCTTCTCCAAAGGTGCATCCCCGGAACGCACCCTGTCTAGATGAGCGTCCAGCACTTCCAGGGCTTGGGGTATGAGCTGGAGGAATTGCTGTGCGTCCTCCGCCTTGCGGAAGACCTGCAGCATGCCCTGCTGCAAGTCGCGCGCCAGCTCCACGGTGTCGCTCCTCCGCAGAAACACCCCGCGCAACTTCAGCTCCCCGTCCTGGAAGAGGCCATAGTAGCGATTCAGGGCGCCTATTTCATCCCTCACCCTTGGCAGGAAAACGATCCATTTGAACACTCCGTCCAGCTGGAGGGGTATACCGATCTCGTTGGAAACCTCTTGGCAGAAGGTCTCCACATCCCCCTCCCCCTTAAGCCACAAGGAGTCCACTATACCATGTAGCACGCGGAGGCCACGTTCCTCGGCCATCTCCGTGGTGCGAAGAAGTATCTCTCTTCCGTAGGCGTTAATGCTCTCGTGGCACTCGATCCTGCCAAAGCGCGCATTCCTGTAGCCAGTGTAGCCGAAGCAAGTGACCAGTATCCATTTGAGCAGGGAGATCCGCTCCTCCATGGCCTCTCTCTCTAGGCCGTGGGGGAGGGTCTTCACTAGGCGCTTCAGCGCCAGCCGGCGATTTATCACCGGCGCTAGCACTCGTGGGAGAAGGCCAGTGCGACTTAGGCAGGTGCGATAGCCAAGTCCAGGTACTATCTTGGAGCTCTCGGGGCAGCAGGTGCACATGAGCGTCTCGGGCGAGATGTTATGCCGCACGATGATGCTGGGGTATAGGGAGACGAAGTCTACCTCGGCCACGTTAGAGTGTATGCCCACCTCAGGCTCATGTATGAATCCCCCTCGATCGCAACGGAGCAGCTGCCCTGCGGTCTTGAAATCCTCGGGGAGGTTCTTCTTCCACAGGACAAGGTGACCATCGCGCACTGCCTGGTTGATTTGCATGGCGCTGATGGCCGTTCCTGGCGAGAGGCGGGCCAGCTCCTGTATGGAGATGAGGGAAAGGCGAGAAATGTCGATGAGCCCGTAGATGCCGCTGCGCGCGTATGTCACTGAACCGCCGGAGTCCAGATGGATGCGCCCTTTAAGCTTGTGCGCAGGGGGCTTGTACACGATGCGGCCGTAGGTGAAATAGCTCTTCCCTTTGGAGAGGCGGAGCCCCTTATCCCGTCCCAGATCGAATCTTTCTAGACCGCTGCGTCTCGCCCTCTCTGCTAGGTAGTCCAAGTAGAAGTCGTCCCCCCCATCGGTGTAGATGATATCAGGGTCCATGGACTCTATCATCTCCAACAGTCTCTCCAAGATGTCGTCCTCAGGGCCATCCAGCACGTCTTCGTTGACGCGAACGCTGAGGAGAGGATCTTCATGCGTGGGAATCCCCCGCGCCGCCTGGATCCGCACTCCAATCTGCACGGCGCTCAAAGGTGGAATAGGGTAGTGCAAGCTCTCCTGAGCGTCCAACATCCTGTATTCCGTGCCGACCTCTACTAGGCCCATGGGGAAGATCCCCTTCTCGAGGTAGTAGCGCTGGTCGAATCTAAGGTCCACGTTGTACAACTCATGCTCATGATAATGTCCCCACATGTCCACAAGCCTGACCAGTTGCTCTAGCTGGCGGTACTCGTCGACGGTCACCCGCAGGGACGGCCTGGGCCTGGGATCCATGAGAGTGGTGCGCATCTCCATCTCCAGATCCTCCACTCCGAGCATGCGAAGCCCTTCTTCCACCTTTCTTAGGCCTTCGCAGCATGATCTCACATAGAAGGAAGGCCGGAAGTGGCGGTCTATCAGCTTCTCTACGCCGCTGGCCGTCTTGAGCCAGATCACGATGCAATCATGCTCGTGATCAGGGTAGCAGTCCAGTATCCAACCTCTCATCCCTTCGCCTCAATCGTTGGATTTCCTTCTCCTGCTCCAAGAGGATGGAGAGCAAGGCCCCCTCAACAGGATCGGCGAAGGCCGCGTAGGTGGAGGCGGAGGCATGCATCCTCGCCTTATTGACCATCTGGTCGAACACCTCCCGATCCTCCTTTGGCAGGGCGCGACGGTACTCCGACCAGCTCTGGATGGTGGATTCGAGGGTCATGCGGTAGCTAGGAACGGTCCTTCCCATATCATCACCATCGCATAGTCGGTGATGGCGCTATTAAGGTGGACGTAGGGAGGTGCGCGAAAGTAATTAGAAAAGAACCTTCGAGCGCAGAGCTCAGTCGATGAGAAGAAGGGCGAAGGACACTATGTCCGCGTGCATTATCTTGCCATATTCCAGGCCCTTGCACGGTATGGTAGAGATCTCCCAGCCTGCCCTTCTAGCCGTGGCGAAGACATCCATGCCCGCTGCCTCCATGCTGGGGCGCACCTTGTCCATATGCCTGCACAGCCTCCTCATGCTCCTGTCCACAGGGCCGGAGGATTCCTCGGCCACGCAGTGCTCGCAGTAGATGCAGGGATAGGCGCCGAAGCCGAAGGCCTTGTAGAAGCCGTCGTAGAATGCTGTCTTCTCCAGAATGTAAAGGGTGTCATGAACCCAGAGGATTAGGCGCTTGTACATAGGGTGGAAGTCTTCAGGTATGTCATCGGGATCCACCTTCTTCAGGCCAGGAATGCCTTGGAAGCGCAACAGCAGGGCCGCATGGTACTCGGATAGCATGCGCCTAGTCTCTTCTGGCGAGGGGGCGTATGGAGGGCAGGAGAGGTGCTTGCCGTAGCCCTTGCAGCCCCAGGCGCACTTGAACCTAACCCAATCTGCCACGGCTATTTCGGCAGGGTCGATCTCCCTGGCATCCGCCCCCTCCTTTCTCGCGATCTCTGTCAGCTTCGCTATCTCTTCCCTTAGGCTAGGTGGCATGCCAACACCTTTTTTTTATTAGGGTTCTTACCCTTATTAATTTGATGCATTCGTTGCAAGCGTTCTATTCGCCCGTGCTACATCGTTGAGATCATTAGATGGGAGGTTGAGAGCTACAATCGCTTCGGCCTAAGGCTCCGTCGGCCTGCCGTCGTAGTGCTCCTCTTGCTCCATCGCCTCTTGTTTGGTCTTGTGAACTGTCCCATCCTGATGCTCAGGGGGCGAATAGATGGTGTACAGCTTGAGATCCTTCTTCTTGGAGGTATTGATGACATTGTGCCTGGCGCCCGAGGGCACAACCACCGCCACGCCGTCCTTGACCTCGTGTTCCACCCCGTCGATGACCACTAAGCCCTTGCCTTCCTCGAAGCGGAAGAACTGGTCCACGTCTTCATGCACTTCCTCACCGATCTCCTCCCCAGGCTTGAGGCTCATTAGCACAAGCTGGCTGTACTTGCCGGTGTAGAGCACGCGCCGGAAGTCCTTATTCTTCAAGGTGTCCTTCTCGATCTTGCCCACGAAGCCTTTCTTGGTCTTCTTCTCCATGCGAATCCTCCAAAGGGGTTAGGCGATTGCCTAATCATAAATGTGTTTCAGATTGATCATCGATGCATCAGAACTCGTCCAATGTGCGCTGGTAGTAAGGAACGGGATGATAGAGCGTGCTCTGCCCTTCCTTCACCAAGCTTATCTTCAGGGCGGAGCGGTGCGGCTCGATGCGCAGCACCCGGTCCGCAGAGGAGTACATGAGGCTGCGCAAGCTCTTCTTGCACATCGTGCGCGACGGTCCTAGATTGGTCACCACCGAGACGGTGGCGTGCCTTCTGGTGATATCTCTGATGGAGGATATGCAGCGCCTCATAAGCTGCAGCGACTCTGACCAATGCACATCCCTGTCCTGGAACAGGTCAGGGAAGGAGGAAACGACGAGAAGCCCTGCGTTCGTCCTCACGATTTCCGCTTCCATCATGTCTTCTATGAGGGTCACGAGCTGGTAGGCGGTGAAGGCACGGGACACGTTCACGCTCTCCAACACCTCCTCCGTTCGCCCTCGGAAGCGCTTGCAGAGGCTGGTGAGAGCATAGGGGTTCACAGAATTACCTCCGTCCACCCAGACCACCTCCCTCCCCTCGCTCATCACTTGGTCCAAGCACAGCAGTTGAACCATGTCCAGCACTAGACGCTCGGTGGAGTCTATCAGGGTCACCTGCGAGGATGGAAAGCCTCCGATGAACTCGTCCAGCACCTTGATGCAGGTCCGCAATCGTCGTTCCTTACGCTCGGCCTGTATGCCCTCCTGCATCATCGCTGCCATTCCCTGGGGGTTTGGCAGTGTGTCAATGTAGTGGCTCATTCGCCTCCCCTATTACAATTTTCCGCACTGGCCTATAAAGGGGTAAAGGGGGGAGAGGGGCGAAAGTGCACAAACCTCATCATTTTCACCCTGCGCATGATGTCTGGGATATAGGGTGCATAGAGAATTCGTCGAAGGTCATGAAGTAGAAGGAAGACAAGGATGCGAAGCCGTAAAGCTCTGATTATGATAAAAGAATGGGGGCTGACGTTCTCGCTTCTCCGAATTATCTCGCGGAAAGCAAGGTGGCAATGGATACTGATCATCTCCACCGCGCACTTGACCCCCGTCTTTCAAAGCGTGACCTATTCTCAAAGGGAATCGCTCTTCCAAGACTTCACTCACGGCTCCTCTGGTGCCCGTATCGGCAGCAGTGTCACGCTATTGTGCACTGGTGTCTAGTCTCTGCACCACCCAAGGAATGGGCTTTAGACCGTGCTGGGGAAGGCGCAGAATGATAGCCTTGAGGGAGAGGTTGGGACGATACCTCGACTCCTTGTGACTGGTCGATGGTGAGCCTCATCGACTTCGTCTTTGGGAGAATGATCTCCCTAGTCATCTTCGGCCTCGTGCTCACTTCTCTGCTGGTCGTTCTGCGGCTTAAAGCACGCGCCTCCTGCAATGAAGACAGGCGCGATGAAACAGTGTCTGGTCCATATCTTTTGCGGGAGGAGGATATGGAAAGCACGGCTACTAAGCTGTTCTTCCGCTATCTGGATGACGCAATGCTAGGTAGCAAGCCCATACGCCCAGGCATTTGTCCCTGTGAGGAGAATTATGCTTCCATCTCCATGACACAGTGCTGAGCTATGATTGCCTGGTTGTATAGCCCACGTCGGTGAAGGTGGCCGTGGGAGGTATGAAGTATACTGAGTACTCCCTATCCCCTGCAATCGCCTTGGCCTTGTCCTCCACCTCTATGCGGGTGGCGCCTCGTGCGATTATCCTTTGTCCCATTACCGCTATCCACTCCCGAGGATAATCCGCCACTAGGTCGAAGAAGTTATCTTTGAGCCATTCGTCGTTGCGGCGATCTTCCTCGCTCTCGTACTCCTCTTCCTCCTCGTAGGCCATTGTCCTGTCCTCATGTATGGAGTTACCTGTACGGATAATATTTTTTCCAATTTTCTTAGTCCCATTCGATGGTATTTCCGCAAGCGGGGCACTTTCTCGCTCCAGCTGGAACTGGCTTCTCGCACTTCTCGCAAACAACATAGGGCTCGTTATACCGTGGAGGCATGGGGACCTTGGCGCGCTCTGGATCGGTGATGACCTTCCAACCGTAGAGCATGAGCAGTATGCCCATCACTTGCACCGCCATCATGGCAATGAAAATAATGGTATCAGATGCAGAGCCAGTCAGCACAACGCTCCAGCTTCCCAGGATCATGAGCACTCCCAATAAGAGCATGGGATAGCCGATGGCATTGGATCTTCTCATCGCATTATCGCTCATATCCATGCCAACATGTGCTTTGTACTTCAAGCTTCGGCTGCATGGTAGTTTTTCGCCCATTAGGTGCAGAATTAGGCACAAGATGAGCAGTGGCACAATTTATGATTTCCTCTTCTAACTTTGACAAATATTTCTTGAGCAAGTGAATTTCGTGCAGAAATGGCCTATGCGTCTAGCGATGATCATAATTGTGTAACAAGGCCGCCTTGCGACATACCATGATCACTTCCAAGAGATGCCCTTAAACCACCATAGAAGTTGACTCAGGGGTGAAAGTAAATACCTGAACCATTATAAGCTCCAGCGATGGAAGGGGATGCGCTCTCGATACGACCTGGAAATGGTATCGAGCTTCGATCTGGGGAGTTGATATATCGATTCGATCCTGCAAGGCTCACAGGCGATGGAGTCAACTGCATCTCGCATGCCCATTCAGATCATCTTCCCCGTAGCTTTGAGGTGGAAAGAGCCATAGCATCTAAAGTCACACTTCGCTGCGCCTCGGAGCGCCTAGGCCGGAGGCTCATCGAGGATGAATGTCATCATGTATCGATGTTCGACTCAGGCCATATCCATGGTTCGAGGATGTTCTTGGTCGATGGCGGGAGCAAGGTCCTCTATACTGGCGACATGTGCCCCGAGGACCGCTACGGGATGAGAGGGGCTCGCCCAGTAAAGACCGATATTCTGATCATAGAGGCCACCTATGGGAAGAAAGGTTGGGATTTCCCTCCTCGGGAAGAGATGGGCAATGTGATACATGATTGGGTCGAGGACAATATGGCGCAGGGATATTCGGTGGCGCTGTTCACCTATCCACTGGGCAAGTCGCAACTCCTTTTGGAAATCTTGGATGATTTGGACCCCTATCTCATGGACACGGTATTGGAAAGCACAAGGTGGGTAGAGGAAGAGGAAGGATGCTGCTTCCGCTACCGGCATTGCAAGTCCCCTTCTCCTCATCCCTCTGCCTATATTCTCTCCACCGGATCCTTGAAAGGGTCTGTGGCGCAACAGCTGCTGAAGGGCAGGACACGAACCGCTTATGTCAGTGGTTGGGCTTTGAGACGAGGATTCTATAACCATATGAGGGTAGATGAGGGATTCCCCCTTTCTGATCATGCTGGTCATGCTGAGCTCCTGGAATTCGTGCGAGGATGCTCTCCTAAAATGGTCTACACCAATCATGGATTCGATAAGGATCTAGCCGAGGATATACGCAGGGAATTGGGCATCGAGGCAATGCCGCTCAAAGAGCTGAGGGAAGCTGGAAAGCCGAAACGGCAACAGACGAAGCTGAGCGTTCTCTGATGATGGCAGATCTTAATCAGATCCTGATTCCCACATCCTTGGATATGTACCTGGCTCCATAAGCACCCTGTCTGTGCGCAGGGCGATGCCTTCTCTCGCATGTCTCATCTCCTCGCCGCTCATCAGCGCATTCGCCAAGGCCACAGCTTCACCCTTCTGAGTCAGGAGTGCCACAAGCTCGCCTTTAGATATCTCTGGGTCTAGCTTGGCGATGCCGACTACCGCCAGATCCGCGCCGTGGCAGACCGCGTCCACGGCCGTGTCTTTGAGGACGACTTTACGCAAAGGCTCGAGTAATATCTCCATAGGAGCCACCATGCGTCGCAGGTAGGTTTCATCGCCTTCTTTCCAGAAGACGAAGGCATCCTTCAGGTCCTGCAGATGAACGCTATCCTGCTCGCGCATGCTCCCGGAACGAATGCGTCTAAGCTCTTCCATATGCGCGCCTACGCCCAGGGCCTCGCCTATATCGACGCATAAGGTTCGTATGTATGTACCAGCGTCGCATACAACGCGGAAGAGGACCTCTCTATCCTTCACCTGTAAAACCTTGATGGCGTGCACTCGGCGCACGCGCATCTGTCTCTTTACAGCGGCTCTGACTGGAGGCGTTTGATAGATCTCTCCTACGAAAGTCTGAAGCACGCGACGGAGCTTCGCCTCATCAACTTCTTTGTGCAGCATCATAAGGCAGACGTACTCCTTGTCCGAGCGTAGGACCAGATCTGTCATCTTGGTGGCCTTGCCCAAAGCTATGGGAAGAACGCCGCTGACCTTGGGGTCAAGAGTGCCACCGTGTCCTATGCGCTCTACGCCTAAAATGTCCCTCACCCAAGCCGTCACTTGGTGTGAGGTCGGCCCCATCGGCTTATCCAGATTAATTACTCCAGCAGATAGGAGCTCGCTCATGCTGCGTTCCTCTGGCTTCTTTCCCCTGTCTGTTAAGAGAGGATCGCGATCCTTAACAATCATCGGCGTCATTGGTCCTCCCCATCTTCCGTAGGATAAGGTCCACTATCTCCTCAGGCGTCAATTTCGCTGTGTCCACTATAAGGTCATACACTCCCCGGTCCTTAAGGTCGATGCCATACCATTGGAGATAGCGCTGCGCCTCACACTCCTCCCTTTCCCGCATCTCCCGAGCGGTGCGCTCGAGGTCGTTCCCCTCACGTTCTACTATACGCTTCGCCCTGGTATAGGGGTCGGCATCCAGGTATACCTTGAAGGCAGGGATGCCTCGACGGGTCAGATTGTGTGCTGCTAGCCTGCCTTCTAGTATTATATCCTTCTCTTGCATGGCACGTTGGATCATGGCTTCATCGATCATGCGGTCGTAGCGTGGATCACGTTGGGCGAGAGCTCCGAACTCGACCAAGGACATGCCATGTTGCTTAGCCATTTCCCGGAAAACATTACCTGATATCACGTAAGCATAGCCTAAGCGGTCGGCCAGAAGTCTACATATTGTGGTCTTGCCTGACCCTGGTGGACCTGAAATGGTGATCCTCATGACTTACCTTCCGCTGCGATCTCCTTAAGCCTTCTCCTGAACTCCACGAACCTCAGGGAGCGGGCGAGGATCTGACCAAAGGGGATGCTTATGACTGAGTACAGAAGGATCCAGTTTGGGAAGAGGTAATCGGCTGAGTTGAGATTTACATTGAAAGACCATGGTACGGAGATTATTGGAGAATGAACCTGGCTCATGAACACCGCCAGCCAAGCGAAGATAGGGATGATCACCAATAATGTGATTGGCATG
This sequence comes from Methanomassiliicoccales archaeon, assembly GCA_038740345.1. Taxonomy (NCBI): domain Archaea; kingdom Methanobacteriati; phylum Thermoplasmatota; class Thermoplasmata; order Methanomassiliicoccales; species Methanomassiliicoccales archaeon. The sequence continues at coordinate 60,986 of JAVYMA010000008.1, read as the reverse complement.
AGCTTGAGCTGCGTGGCACTGGCCTTCATGGAACGCTGTAATATCTGCGGCTGCTGTTCCATCAGTTTTTTGAGTTTGAAGGTGTTATTCTCCAACCTGGCCTTCCTCATCTCTTGATTAAAGGCTGAGACTATCTTCTGGTTCTCTGCCTGCTCCACATAATCAGTGAAGAAGTGCCTCAATACCGTGGTCAGACCAGTCATTATCATGCCCATGATGACTAAGGTTATGACAGGATAGCGGTAGTCGAATCCGACTAAGGGCATGAACAGCAGACCTGTGACTTCACCGAGGGCCGTGCGCAACGCAGGATCGAAGAGCACTAGGATGGCCACCATGACGAAGAAGAAAGTGGCGAAAGTACTCATACTACTCCTCCCCGCCATAGGTGATGGGCCACCTCCACCACTGGCTGCCATCCTTACTCACCTCCGAAGAACTGCCTTAGGACGGGATGCATCTCCATCATCTGCTCTCGACTGATCGCTTCATAGAATTGGATCATGATGCCCACGGCCAACAGAACACCTGTACCTGATGCCTGTCCTGTGGTACCGATCAGATCTGCCGTAGCAGCCAGGGCGCCTACCACGGCACCAGATATCACCGTCACTACGGGTATATAGCGTTCCAACACACGCTTCAATACGCGGGGATCACGCCTGAAACCGGGGATCTGTAGGCCACTCGCTTCGATTTGCTTGGCCACGGCCTCTGGTCCCATGTTAGTGGTGGATATCCAGAATTTGGCGAAGAGGATCGAACCCCCTACCATGACCAAGAAAAACACGATGACATGTATCATGATCTGCAAGGGGCCGTGATCCTGGGCTAGATAGCCATACCTCTCGGGGTTGAGCATAGGGAGCAGCCAGCTAGCCAATCCATTAGGGGTTGAGAGATACCATGCCAAACCTCCCAAGGGCTGTGTGCCATGGTTCACAGGGTCGTAGTACCCCAACCAAGGATTGCCTCCTAGGATCGGCACCTGCGACAATGTGGGATTGGTGTAGAAGAGGAAGGAGAACATACTTACGTTCGCTAACAGGGCTGCCATCAATATGACGGGGATATTGGAGGCATAGAGCAACTTGATGGGATATCGCCCCCTCGCCCCTCTGGCTGTGCCATGTGCCAGGGGCAGCTCTATGCGCACGCTCTCCACGTAGCAGACGAAAAGGAATATGATCACGGTGCCTACGAGCGCGATCATGGAGTTGGGATTCTGCAGGAGTATCTGCTCGTAACCTCCGTTGGCCATCTGCGAAGCCGAAGAATTATGGATGATATAGAGGGTCTTAGGGATGGTGCCCGCGGGAGGGTTCGATAGGCTCATGGGCTGAGAGGCGTCGATGGGTTGCCAGTTTATGGTACCTGTGAATATGGCCTGGGCCACTCCCGCGGCGATGAACAGGGATATACCCGATCCTATGCCCCATTTCGATACCACCTCATCCATGAGGAACACGATATAGGAGCCTAGGAAAAGCTGTAAGATGATTATGATGTCCGCAAGTGTCGCAGCATCGATGAAGCTGTTGCTTCCCAGGGCGGATCCCAGCCCGTTAACGAAATCAGAGGATGGTGTGAGATAGCCGAACACTTGGGGAACCGCCTCCACCAGGATCATGATCAGCACCAGAAACTTCTGCGTGCTCTGGTATACGGCCTTGTCTTCTGAGTTGGTGAGGTCCAGGCGAATTATCTTGGCGCCCACGAAAAGCTGCATGATGATGGACGCGGTGACGATGGGACCGATGCCCAGGTGCATCAGCGAGCCCTGCGCTCCGGCTAGAATAGCGCGATATTGCGAGAAGAGGTCAATGGTGCTGGACATGTCCAGCCCATAGATGAAGACGTTTGTCATTACGAAGTAGAACACCAGGATGACGATGACCCATAGCATCTTGGTCCGGAAGTGAACGTGCCCTTCCGGCTTGCTGACCGCTGGTAGGCGGTCGGTGAGAGGTTTGAGCTTGTAGAGCAGGCTCTTCTTCTCTTCTGCCATGGTATCAGCTTAACAGGTCATCACTGAGGTCCGACTATCACTCCACCAGCGCTCTGAATCTTCTCCTTGGCCTTGGCCGAGGACTCGGACACTACGATTTCCAGCTTATCCTTCACCTGTCCAAAGCCCAACAGCTTATCCACGCCCATCTTCTGCAAGTCTACAATTGTCCTATCTCCTTTCTTTTGTGCGTAACCTTCGGCGAGTAACCTCTCGATGCTCTCCTGCACTTCACCTACATTCATAGTTATCTTGGCAGATACGACCTCTTGGGGACGCTTGAAGCCGCGCCTCCCGAAGTGTTCCGGGTCGTATTTGAGCATCTTCATGACCTTGTGCTTATGCAGTCCAGCGTTACCTACGCCGCCATGGAGCCCGGCCCCTCTACCAGCCTTCTTCCCACGGCCATGGGTGCGAGACCCCCTGAACTTCTTTGTCCTGCTTGGCATGTCGAGACCCCAACAATATCCTTGGTATTATAACATTCGTTCTATGAGCTCGTTGATATCTTTCCCGCGATATCCCAGTGCGCCCCCGTTCTGATATGAGCGCTTGTTGCCCTCGTATCCTTTTCTAGGGGGACTGAGTCGGAACACCGGTTTGAAGCCCTTCAAGCTCGAGTAGGTAGCCTCTCCTTTCTTGATAGCCCTTGCCAGAGCGATAATGCTGGTGTATTTGGAGCCAGCTTTGACAATCTCATCATCCACTGGCTTATCTCCTTCAAGGCGGCCACGGAACTTGATCATCTTGGCCAAGGTGACTTCATCCACCTCACCCCAGGTGATATAGTCCTTGGCTTTCTGCAGCATGCCCTTCACCGTGTCATTCTCTGGCAGCACCACGCAATGATTGGGACGTGTAAGGTGCATCAGCCTCATCGTCTCCTCTATATCTGATCTTATCTTGGAGTGTCCACGCACCCTGATGACCGCATAGGCCACGCTCATCCCTCCCTTTCTTGGGCCTCTACCGCCTTGGCTATGTCCAAGGCGCTAGCCACGTGCACGTTCACCGGTCCAGATACGATCTTTAGCCTCCTGGCCTGCTCTTCTGTTACACGCACCTGCGCTGTCTGCTTGAGTGCCTCGAAGCTGGCGATGGCGTAGTTGACCGTCGTTTTCGTATGCCCTTTAACGAATCCCCATGAATCCTTGACGCCCGCCAGCTGCAGGATGCTCTTAGCCACGTCACCAGTGGCAAGCCCGATGCCTCGAGGAGCAGGCTTGAAATTCACCTCTACGCTTCCTGCCTTCCCTACCACGTTGAATGGCAGAGAATGTGGTGTACCGCATCCGCATTCCCAGGAGCCACAGCCTCTCTTTATTTCGATGATGTTCAGCTTGGCATTGTCGATGGCCTTGCGGATGGAGGGCCCAACCTCCTTCCCCTTGGCCCGACCGATGCCTACGAATCCGTCACCGTTTCCCACGGCCACGGTTATGCGGAACTTGACCCTGCGACCGGAGTCGGTCATCCTTTGCACAATGTTCACATCGATGACCTCGTCCATAAGGTCAGGGAGGAGGATATCGACGATTTCTGGCTCCCTCAGGGGTAACTTGGTGGCCAGCGCTTGGCTCATGGTGGTGATCTCACCATTCATGACCATCTTGCCTAGCCTTGTCTTGGGTGTCCACTCCATCTCAATCCGCCTCCATCCTATTCTTGACCTCTTCAACCATTTTTTCCAGCTCAGCGTTGATATGCTTACCAGCTATCCTTTCTTCGGGGGGAAGGATCTCCTCCGAGTGAGGTATATCCAGTCCAGCATCCAGTAGTCCCTTTAGGGAAGCGAAGCAGGCCGCACCCTTGACTGGTTCCCTCAACCCTATATCCAGCACTGCCCTACTCACTCCCTTCTTCTTAGCTCTCAATCCTGCCAGATATCCAGTCAGATAGGCCGCAGGCAAATTTCCCGTTGAGGCCTTCCACCCCAAATCGAGGAGCTCGCGGGAATGGGCCATGGCCAGTACTAAATCCCCCTTGGCGTCGAACTTTACCAGTTGGACACTGATATGGCGAAGGGAGCTCCTCACTACTGCCCTAGGCACGCGAGCGCGCAGGAGCGCTGCCCTCTGACGGTAGTCCGTCCGGCCTTCGCGCCTGCGACGGAAGGCCACCTTGTATCTAGGTCCATTAGCCATCAATTCCCCTCCTTTAAGTGGCCTGCCATCTGCAGGTGTGAGACTAGGTTCTTCCGGCTCTTGAACATGCCTCCCTTGGCTTTCATGTAGAACTCTCGGTAGACAGAGCGCGAGATCTTGCCCTCATCCCGCAGCCTCCTCAGCTCTTTCCTGATAGGGCGGATAGTCTGGATCCAGTCCTCCTTGGAGGGGCTCCTGGCTCCTGACGTGCCCTTCCTGCTCCCCGGTCCGCGCCTTCTCCCCTTCTTGCGTTGGGCCAGCTTATACCTGGTCCTCCCGCGGGAAATTCCCTGTTTAGGGAGAGCGCGTATAGTTCCGGACTCGATCGCGGTCCTGATATCCGCGCGAGTGATGGCGTCCGCAGCATCTTCTATCCTGTTAGGGTCGATCCATACTCTCGATTCCCCGCATTTGAGGATCTGGGCCGCCATTCTCTTTTGGTTCTTCAGATCCATGTCTATCCCGTCCTGTTTAGAACTCGAATTCCTAGCTCGTCAGCGCGCTTCTCGATGGCGAGCCTCTTCTTATAACCCACCGTGCCGCCTACGCGGACAGCCTGAGTCTTGGGATTCACCTTCTCCAGCTGTGATGGGTTGTGCACGATCACTTCCTCGAAGCCTGAGGAGTGATAGCCTCTCACCTCCTTAGGTCCGCGGTAGCCAATGCTTACCACTGGGGGTCGATAGCCATAATGTCGGCGCATCTTGCTGTGGATTCCCTTTGGCCTTCTCCATGTCTCACCTAGGCGTTTGAAGCGGAACCATTCCTGACGGCGGAAAGCGGGACGGCGAGAATCTATCTCCTCTCTGATCGCCAATGCCCTCCTTTTCTCTGGTGTGAGCTCTGGCTTCTTGTGGGCCACATATGCCTTTTGCTCTACCACTTCAGCCGCCTCTTGCACCACTTCCGCCTTCTTTTCCACTTCCACATCAGTTATCTCCACAGACATGCTCTCGGCGCCCTGGGCTAAAGCCTCCTCGATTACCTCTATCCAGTGGTCAGCTACCCTAGGCCCTACTCCTTTCAACTCATCCACAATTTTTTTGTACTGGGCCTCATCGTTAAGGGCATCTAGAAGTTGCTCTAGAGTCTCTATGCCCATGCCCTTGAGCTGTTCCGTAAACTCTTCCTTGTAATAAGGCAGGTCGGAAAGCTGTTTGATCTCCTTCTTGGGTTTACTCATGCCTTCACCTTCCTAGCCTTCTCCACGATGTATATCCCATCCTGAAAGACGCGGGGGTCATACCCCTTTATCCTGCAGGCGCGTTCGATATTCGCTGCGGTCTGGGAGACCTCCTCCAGATTGATGCCTGACACCACCACCTCTGCGCCCTTGACCGCTACTTTGGTCTGGCCGATGATGTTGGCGTATCGTGGCGACTTCTCACCCAAGAAGTTCTCGATCACGAACTTGTCTCCCTTAACTGAGGTCTTCATGGGGAAGTGGGAGTAGACCACCTTCATATGGTATTCGAATCCTCCCTGTACCCCATCTATCATGTTCTGGATATGAGAGGCAATAGTGCCCACCATGGCCTTGTCTTTTATTTTAGGGTACTCACAGCGGACCACCACGTGTCCTTCGGAGGTGAGTATTTCTATCCTTGGACTCTCGAATCTGCGCTTAAGCTGCCCGGCCTTTCCAGCTACTGTAACCTCTGGCCCGTTGATGGTGACATTCACTCCTTTGGGAATCGTCACCCTCTCCTCTATCACGCCAGTTATCGTCATGTCAATCCCTCAATACACATATGCGAGCAGCTTGCCACCCACACCCAACTCCTTAGCCTTGGTGTGCGATATCACACCCGCCGTGGTGGTGAGGATGAGCACGCCGAAGTCCTGTGCTGGGAGGTACCTTGACTCCCATTTTTCCAGCTCAGTCTTCTTAACAGCATAGCGGGGCTTTATGACGCCGCAATTGTTTATCTTGCCCTGCAGCGTGACCTTGAACTGCCCGGCCTTGCCGTCCTCAATGAATTCGAATTGATTAATGTATCCTGATTCCTCCATGACCTTCAGCACGCGTCCGATGAGCTTGGAGGAGGGCTTTATGGTGCACTCCTTCTTTCCTACTACGGAGGCGTTCTTGATTGTTGACATGGCATCGTTTAGGGGGTCGTTCTGCATCTTGGCTCACCTCACGAATATTTCTTGAATCCTATCTGCGGCGCGATCTCCCGGAAGCACTGGCGGCACAGATGCATGCCATACCTCCTCACTATGCCTCTTTTTCGACCGCAGCGGGTGCAGCCTACTGACCTTCCGAACTTCTTCTTTGGCTTCACTCGACCACCTCTGCGTTGAACTTCGCCTTCATGAAATTGATGGCCTCTTCCCGTGTCATGCGGTGCTCTTTCGGCAAGCGTCTCTTCATGACGCGCCTTTGCGTTATACGGTAACCCGGCCTCTGGATCACGACATTTACATCCATTCCGAAGATGCCGATCTCAGGGTCATATTTCATGCCCTCGAAATCGGTATAGTCGGGAATGCCGAAGGAGAGATTGCCCTCAGGGTCGAAAGAGTACCAGGCCACTTTCCTGCCTCTGGTGCTTAGCGCCTTAACCAAGAATTTCTCGGCCTCCTCGCCGCGCAGGGTCACCTTACAGCCGATGGGCATTCCCTTTCTCACTCCCAGCTCACGGTTGGTTATTTTGGCGTGCGTAACCATTGGCTTATGGTTGGTAACCATTTGAAGCACTTTCTGTGCCTTCTCCAACCTCTCACCGGCATCGCCCACTCCGATATTGACGACAACCTTCACGATGCGGGGCTGTCTCATTATTTCGCTCATAATACGCTCGCCTCCGGAAGCTCGACTTCAGGGGCCTTTGACCCCACCACGAAGACGTTGTCCTTGATAGTTACTTTTCCATCCCTGAATTTCACCAGATTGGGAGCCACTGTCCTTTGAACGATGTATTCTTCAACCACTTCTAGCTGGCCGACGTTGGATCCGGAGGTGATGAGCGCGGTAGATCCTTTAGCCAGCTTGTATGTGTCCAATATCTTTTGAGAAGGAACTTCTAACTTCAGCACATCTCCTACCTTGTAAACGTCCTTAGAGACGAGCAGATTGCGCCCATCATGCAGATTCAACTGCGTCCTGCCTCCGGAAACCGTGGTCTTACCTTCTATCCGACACAGCTTCCAGGTATGCTTTCCCTCCGGCACCTTCACGGGTCGGAACTTGCCATTACGGTCCAACATCATGCGGTAATGTTGTCCCAGCTTGGGTATCGAGAGCACGTCCATGAGTCCTAGGGGGAATTCGTGGTCCGTTACAACACGGCCATCCACCAAAACGTCCCTGTTCCTAAGGATGCGCTTGACCTCCTTGGCAGTATCCGCTACCTTCAGGATATCGCGCAGCACCACCACCAGCGGCATGCTCTCCTCCACTCCATGTGGACCAGGAGAGGGCTTGGCTATCCAATGAGCGACCTTTCTCGGCACGGGCCAAGAGCGTGGGGCGGTTAATCTTTTCATATCCCTCGTCACGCTGAACCCTCCTTGCCCCTCTCAAGGCTTTCCTTACGCCAGGCGTCGGTGAGGTCCAACTTCGTTATCATAAGATTCGAAGAATGCACTGGACGGGCTTTTAGCGTGCCATCGGCTTTGGCGATGGTCACGCCCTCAACTATCACCCTTCCCGTTTTTGTATCCACTTTTGTCACCTTCCCCTCCATGCCCTTCACCTTTTCATCACCGCGCATTATTTTCACAGTATCGCCCACGATCACCATGGCCGAACGGGTTCCATATTGCTTCCTTAACTCCTCGCTGAGGTGGGACGCCACCATCCTGCGGCGGATATGCAAGGGAGCATTCGCCTGCGCCTTGCGCTGCTTTCTAGCCTGCTTGCTTACCATTTGCTCTCACCTCAAACGATCATGGAAGCGGTGGCTGCGATGCGTGGCCATCTTTCTGCCGCTTCTCTAGCAACCGGTCCTTTGATATCAGTTCCTTTTGTCTCGCCTTCCTCAGTAGTTATCACCGCGGCGTTGTCCTCGAACATGACCATAGTGCCGTCTGGTCGACGGAAAGGTCTCCTCTGCCTGACAATCACGGCATATACCACTTGGCGTCTCATCTCAGGGGTTCCCTTCTTGACAGAGGCTACTATTATATCGCCCACTGCCGCCGAGGGCTGCCTTCGGTTAACACCATGGTATCCAGGAACTGCGATGACAGAGATGGTCTTGGCACCGCTGTTATCTATAACGTCTAGAACGGTACCAGTCATTATGCCCCTAGTCTGTTTTCCCGCTAGTCCCTTCATCCCGCTCACCTCTTCTCCACTATCACGAAGGAAACCGTCTTACTCAACGGACGGCACTCCATTATACGAACCTCATCCCCCTCCTTGACTTGCAGGCAAGGGGGGCAATGCGCGGAGTATCTGGAGGTCTTCTTGGCATATCTCTCATACTTCGAGTCGTACTTCAGAAAATTCCGCTCCACCACCGCGGTGTTAGTCATCTTCTGGGAGACGACCTTACCGTCGATGAGCTGGCCGCGGACGGATAAGCTTCCGTGGAATGGGCAATGCTTATCCTGGCAAGCGGTAGCTGGAGCCTTGACGTCGATGCCTATGTCTCTGGCCTTTTTCTCCATAACATCACCTGATTTTCTTGATCCTATCCTCGGGCCGGTGTTGGATTTCCGTGCCCTGCACGGTTATCTTCTCGCTGCCCCATGTGAACTGGAAAGTGTTCGAGGGCTTGGGTACCATAACCTCCTTCTTTCCTGTGGCTATGGTGATGGTGTTCTTGGTCTCGTCCACCACCGTCCCTGCGATATGCAGATATCCGGGATGGTTGGATTCGATGACCTCAACTTCCAAGCCTATGAACTCCATTCTCATGAAATCCCTCTTCTTCATTCGCTCCTCATCTGACCTCGGTCTTGAAGCCCATGTCCTCCAAGGCCTTCTGCACCTTCTTCTTGTGGTCGCCTTGGAGTTCGATCTTGCCGTCCTTGGCGGTTCCACCGGCGGCACATTTGGTCTTCAGCTTACGCGCTAGGTCCTCAATGTCGATATCATTGGGGTCGAATCCTTCCACTATCGTAACGACCTTGCCATAGCGTCGTGAATCGGTGCTTATCTTCACCGTCTGCTGCTCACGTGCGATCTCCTCGCACATGCACAGTTCCTTCGGCAGTCCACACGTGGAGCAAATCTCTGCCATTACTTCTTCTCCTCCCTCTGGACGGTCAGGATACGGGCGATGTTGGTCCGGATGGCCCTGATCCTGCCGGGATTGGCCGGGGCTCCACCCATCGCCGCTGTTCCTCGCTCATGCATGAGCTCATCGCGGAGCTCCCGCAGCCTTTTGGCCCTATCCTCTGGGGACATTTCTCTTATCTCTTTTGTCCTTAGAAGCGCCATTAGCTCGTAACCTCCTTGTTCGTCTCAGCCTTGGCTACTTCTGTTGAAGCTGGGTTTGGCTCGCTCTCAACCCGCACCGCCTCTGCCAAGGCGCTCTCCTCCTTTGGCAATATCTTATCTGCCATCTCTGGCAGGATCTTTACCGCCTCTTCCACTGGCACCACATCGGTCTCATCAGGAAGTCGAGCGTCAGGAGCCATGATCTCCACTTTTACGCCTATCACTCCTGGTTTTAGCTTGGCCACGGCGAACCCCTGTCGCACAAACCTGAGCTTGGGCTCACCGCAGAACTTGATGTAACCTTCTTTGAATTTCTCTGTGCGATGCCTTTCTCCTGTAAGCTTTCCAGCGATGACTACATGGCAACCTCTAGCGCCCGCGTCCATCACACGACGGACCGTAGAGTGCCCGGCGCGGCGGAAATGCCAACCTCTTTCCAATGCAAAGGCCAGCTTCTCTGCCATGATTTGAGCGTTGAGATTGGGATTGTCAACCTCCTGAACTTCTACCTGTGGGTTGTCGAACTTGAAATCCTTTTCTATGGCGGTTGTTAGCGTTTTAATGGCCGCTCCACGGCGGCCGATGACTATCCCTGGCCGCTCGGTAATCAAGGTCACTCTGGTGCCCATAGGCGTGCGCTGCACATCAACACCGCCAAAACCAGCTCGGTCTACGGCTTTCATCAGGTACTCCTTGAGCAGCACCCTGCGAATGTTCTCCGTTACGAATTTCCTTTCATTGGCCAAATCACTCGACCTCCTCAAGAATCACCTCGATGTTTACCGTCTGCTGATTCCAGGGGCTGCTCCGTCCGTAGGCCCTTGGCATGTATCCGGGTATAGTTCGGCCGAGATGTGCCGCTACTACCCGTATCCGCATATTGTCCGCATCGAGTCCTTTGTACTCAGCGTTAGCCTTGGCGTCCTCCAACACCTTGCGAATGGCTCTCGCTGCTTTTTTTGGGAACCGCCCCGGCCCTACCCCCTTTTTATGAGCGATCCCTTTTTTGTAACGGGCCATTGGAACCGGTCTTTTCAGAGCTTCTACTTCTTCAAGCATAGAAATTGCCACTGTGACGTTCTTACCACGGATCATCCGGCATATCTCGCGCGAGTCTTTGGGAGAGATAGGCATTTCCTTGCCAATCGCGCGCGCCGTTTTGTCGGGGTCCGTTTGTTGAGTATACCCTGCCATATTTCAACACCTCACTTGAGTGGCAGGAACTTCGAGGATCTAGTAGCACCAACACCAGGGCCACTGTGGGTGACTGGCTTGCGAGTCATGGCGAACTCTCCTAGGTAGTGCCCAATCATCTCGGGTTTGATCTCGAATTCCTTGAACTCCTTGCCGTTGTGTACGGCAACTTTCTTGCCCACGAATGCAGGAACAATGGGGATATCGCGACGATGGGTGCGCACCACCTCAGATTCAGCTGCCACGATTTTATCGAACGTCACCTTCTGTTCCTCGTTCAAGCCTCTGTTGAAGGTGCGGCGGACACGTGACGGCATGAGCCCCAGGACCTCTTCAAAAGGCATTTCCAGGAGCTCGTCCAAGGTATATCCACGATAGGTGAATTCCTTCTTTCGCCTGGCTTGGATCGCGCCCTTCTTCTTTCTTTGCTTCCTTCTCGAGGCCTTGGTTCCTGTCAGCGGTTTTTCCTCAGCCATCAGGTTCACTTCTCCTTCTTCCTCTTCTTAGGCGAGAGCCGGCCTACCTTCCTTCCTGGAGGGGCATTCCTTCCTACTGTGCTCGGTTTGCCAACATGGGGATGCCCTCCACCTCCATGAGGATGGTTGACCGCGTTCATCGCGATGCCTTTTACTTTGAAATAGGCTTTAGCACGCGAACGATAGGCATGGAATTTGTTACCTGCCTTGCCGAAAGGCTTTTCTGTATGCCCTCCTCCCGCAACAGTGCCGATGGATGCGCGGCACCGAGGGTCGAAACTCTTGAACTCTCCGCTAGGCATGAGCACTATAACCTTCTCGCCACGACTGACCAGAGTGGCTGCACTACCAGACGTCCTGACGAACTTACCCCCATCGCCTGGCCTAGCTTCTATATTGTGCACCAACGTCCCTTCCGGTAGGGAGGCCAAGGGCAGAACATTGCCTGATGCTATCGGTGCGTTGCCTCCTATCACGATTTCCTGTCCTACCATCATCCCTTCTGCGGCGAGTATATGCTGTACACAATTTGCGAATTGCACCTTAGCCAAGGGACCAGAGCGACCTGGAGCGTGCACGATGTCGATTATCTTACCTATGACGTTATCACCCTCAGGGTGCCCAACGGCACCCAGGTGCCTATGACTGGGAGATCTATATACTGGTCCTCCTCGACCCCGTCTTTGCTGTCTGAGTTGTTTCCCCATTCATCCCACCTCAGAACACTCCTATCCTCATGCCGATATCTTCGGCAGAGTAACCTTCTGCCAGTTTGATGATCGCATGCTTCCCTTCCTTGTCTATCTTTGTCCAGACCTTCTCTACCTTGACCTCGAACCTTCTTTCAAAAGCCGCTTTAATCTCTGCTTTGGTGGCATCGCGTTTGACGATGAACTCCAGTCTATTTCCGTCTTTGAAATTCTGGGTGGGCGTGCCCGTCATCTGATTCATGGTCTTCTCTGTAACATAGGGATGTAATAGTATCTCATCTAGTTTCGACACGCTCACCACTCTCCTAACTTCTTAAGGGCGGATTGTGAAAAGACTGCCAATCTCCCCGCCGCTCCCCCTGGGGCCAAGATACCCGTGCTCAATTCCCCAGGAGCAACCACTTCAACTCCAGGCAGGTTCCTAGCGCTTCTGTACAGGGGAGCATTCTTGTCCGTCACTACTATTAAAACTGATCGTGCCGCCTTATAGCGCCTTCCGCGCATTTTTCCCCTGCCAGGGCGGACCTTCTTGCTGTCCTTGGCCCGGACCAAATCATCGTGGAGGCCGACAGATGCAAAGGCAGAGATGACCTCCGCGGTGCTATCTAACTGCTCCACTGCATCCTCGAATACTACTGGTAGTGTTATCTCCTCTTTGACTTGATGCCCTCTTGCCTGGACCATCTTTATATCTGCCATAGCGGCAAGGGCTGATTTTCTGGCCAAAGCCTTTTCTTTCTTATTCACTTTCAACTTCCATGACCTCTCAGGCTTGGGTGGGAAGGCCCTTCTACCTCCCACGTTGTTAGGCGACTCTGCCGCTCTTGCCCCTTGGCTCAAGCGCTGCACACGGGCTACACCCCTTCCCTTACCCCATGTGGATACAGCGTGCCTCATCCCCGCCTCAAATTTAGAACCATATGGTTGCCGGCGGTTCGATTCTTCAGCGATCACTGCCTTCCTTATGACATCTGGGCGGTGAGCGGTTGAGAAGACAGAGGGCAACTCCTCTTTCCCTACGACCTCACCTTTCAATGAGTACACATTGACATTCTTTTTCATTCCTTATGCCCCCTGCTTGCTCTCTGTGGAGATGTATACGATGTTCGGAGCCTCTTTCAAGGGAGGACTCTTTCTTACTGGATCACGCAGGCGAACCAATCGCTTGGCTGGTCCTGGCACAGAACCGTGAATGAGTACGTACGAATTCACCACCTGCCCATAATGGAGGAATCCTCCCTTGGGAGTGACTTCCTCTCCTTTTTCACCAATCTTAATAATCCTCTTGTTCAACTCTGTGCGCTGATGGTATCCCATCTGACCTGCTTGAGGAACGGTAGGTCTTACATAACCCGGTCGCTTGGGGGCCAATGTCCCAATCATGCGTCGGTGTTTACTGTTCTTGTGATGAAGAAGCTTTAGGCCCCATCTTTTGATGGCGCCTTGGAAGCCTTTACCTTTCGTGATCGCGGCGACATCAATCATTCCCCCATCCTTGGCAAAGTCGTTTATGGTTATCTCTTTGCCCAGTATGGATTTAGCATACTCTAACCTAGCCTCCATGTTGCCACCGCCAATCCGCAGCTCCATAAGTTCAGGCTTTTTCTTCGGCACCCCTTTGACCAATTTTGGCTGTGTATATGCAAGGATGCGGACATCTTCAATGTCCACATTCTTTAATTTGGTCCATGCCTCTTCGGCATTAACCTGCTTTGGGATGGGCAGCAGTCGAGCTAAAGTCTCATCGACACTGGAAGTCCAAACTTCCCCAGCAGTCCTCAGGCCATAGCGCGTATTTTCGTAGACTCTAACCGCTGCCACTTTCATTGGTGGCACTTCAAGCACTGTCACTGGTATTTTTATTTCCTGACCAGCAGTAGTGCTCTGGGAACGGAAGTCTGTTATGAAAGCATGGGTCATACCAGCCTTGTAGCCGGCGAAACCCTGCACCTTAGGGCCTTCGCTAATCTCTGGCCAAGCCTCCAATCTGGGTACTTGGCGTTTCGCCCTAACTCGAGGCGAATACCCTTGTGATCCTTTCTTAGGACGTCTTTTGTTTGGCATGGTTCCCCCTCTGCGCAATTTGCGAGAGAGCACACTCTCTAATTGGCTAACGCATGCAAGAGTGCATTTGTTCGAACCTTCGACCGTGACACCGTTTCAGCCTGCCAGAATGGTTGGCAGGAAGTAGAGGGTTGCTTCCGCATTGCCCATGGAGTCTGGTCGAACGTCCTCAGCGCGTTGAGCAATGTCGCATAAGGGTTTCCATATTTAATCTATTCGGTGGGGAAAAGCATTACCATATACATGTCTGGCTCTTAACATCAAGGTAACTTTCCATAAAAAGATGGCCGTTCGACCATTCCTTCGATGAAACTCGATTTTATCTTTTTTCCTCACATACATTATTAGCCAATATCCCAAGTGAATCTTAATAAACATTCACTCGCATTCCAGGTGTAAAAGTATCTTCCACAAACTGTTTTCGGGCTCTTTGATTTTAATGTCATCGAAAGCTCGTATAGCCAATCAATTTGATTCTCTTGTCTGACACAAACCAGCATGTCTGGTATAGGTGCATGACTAATCGCTCATCCTTTCGAAATATACTATAAGGACTGAATTTTTAAATTAATTATTTTAATATATAAATTTATTTCAGAGCTTTCCTTCTTTGGCTTTCTTTTGTAGGCGCTTTAATCTTTCTTTTGCCGTATAACCGGTAGCCTCTTCAAGGAACATGTTCCAATGCTTGATGGTGTCAACCTGGACATCCTCAGATGCGTTCTTGTCGGTCTGGGAAGTAACTTCGAGGGCTGTCTTGCTGACTAGTTTAGCTTCCACCCTAATAATAGCTCCATAAGAAGACACCAATTTGCCATCTTCTTCCTTAACATTGCCGAAGGCTCTTTTCATCACTTCTTTCAGTCCTTGCCCCTCAATTTTTTGATAATGACCCTTTCTAATCTCATATTCCATAAAATCCCTTCTGAGGGAACCTTAAATCAGAACAATAATTTAAAATCGATTGGGGTTAAGCCTGATTAAATCCTAGGTCATCGGAAAGATATTTATCTATGTCCACTGAAGTTCTCATGAAATTCTGAAGTTCAAGCTGGGCTTTCCAAATCCTCTGACAATCACATGAAAGCCCCTGAAAGACACTTATATCTTGGGAAAATGAAAACTGGTGTAAAGCTGAAATAACATCAGGGTCGCACCGAAAACAATTGTGGGCGCCTCGGGGGGTACCAGCGCCGCTAGGTATGGAAAAAACTCTGGAATCACACCCCTCCTTTCCTCGTTTCAAGACCTCCACTACCGACCAAAGCCAAGGAGGTCGATAGTCTCCGCGGCGGAACAAGGATTCAACATGCGTTTCTTTCTGCACATTTACGGGATTGAGAGAGATGTTTTCGGAATACGACGACGCGAATCTTATGGATGAGATTGCATCATCCAAGGCCTGGAGCTCGGTAAGGTATGGAGGTTTCAGGAGTAAATAGGTACGGAGTCTCATGCCCATTTGACGGATAAGTTTGGCCGCTCTTTCATAATCCTTCACACCGAATCCCTTATTTATGCAATTGTGCAGGATCTCATCACTACTGCTCTCCAGGCCAATGGCAATCTCCATTCTGTCTCTGGGTAACGAGGATAAGGCCTTTTCAGTAACAAACTCAGGTCTACTCTCTATGAGAAAATTTTGGCATGAGGGGAATGCATTGAACAGCCTTTCTCTCACATCAGCAGGCACCTCGCGCTCGTCAAGAAAGCTGCCCGATGTATAGACCTTGACCATTTCCTCCCCATCGTAGGACTCCATTGCGACCTCCAATTGGCTCATGAGTTCCTTAGTTCCGATTCCCTTTTCACTCGTTGCTTGGTTATAACCACACATGAGGCACCCCTTCTTTTGCGACCAC
Organism: Methanomassiliicoccales archaeon; assembly: GCA_038740345.1. Lineage (NCBI taxonomy): Archaea > Methanobacteriati > Thermoplasmatota > Thermoplasmata > Methanomassiliicoccales > Methanomassiliicoccales archaeon. The sequence continues at coordinate 45,133 of JAVYMA010000008.1, read as the reverse complement.
CAGCAACCTACCGTTCTAAGTATAAGTACCATGGTGCGGACCTTCCGACCACTGATCATATCTTCCTCTTTCCAGATGGCTTGGGGAGTTTGCTTACGGTCTCGCGATTCCATATTAATGCCTAATTAAGTTGCAGGAGTCTCTCATAGATAAATCATCCCTCAAGTGTTCCTGCTTCATAATCGTTCAAGCATGTTAAAACGCGATTCGTTCAGTACCATTTTCCTTTCCATTTTAAGCAAACAATTTCCTCCAATCAGAAAACATTTAAAAAGCGTTTACTGGTATCCGACCTTTTCTTGTAGCAATTTATTTTATGGTTAAAGCTGAACTAGGAATTAATCTGCAAATGATCTTCATAATTTAGAGCTATCTTGAAGAAAGCCAGGCTTATGTAATCGAACTATCCATTTGATTTCATCAAATGATTAAAATGTAAAGGTTCTGAAATGAAGTTTATCGTTCTTTGATATGCAAAGAAAACTTGTTCAAAGTTCATAATCCAACCCTTAAATGCTTATGGATCTAACTAATATCAAAATTTTATCGATTTCAAGCTTCAGAAGATGGATCAGGATGGTAGGATGGTAGGGGTGAAGTTTTTATGAAGAATGAATGCAAAACATTTACATTTAAATTTTATAATATATAAATTTTATAAAAACATAAATTCTCGTGTGAAGACTTAAGACAATAGCCAACATCATGATTACATCTTTGTTATTTATCCGGTTGATGGTCGCAGTAGAAGTAAAGAGTGAGAACCCATCGAAAACATAATAACTCTGGATTCAGTCATAGACCGCAAATCTTTATATGGCCTTTTGGTGAATCGGCCGTGGAAGGTTCGCAGCATGGCGAGGAAAATTGTGGTAATAGGGTCAGGAGCGGCAGGATTAACTGCGGCCTCAGCCGCGAGGAGGCACGATCCCACGGCGGAGATAACTGTATTCACCATGGACGAATTTATTGCTTATTCGCCATGCGCCATACCTTATGTGATCGAGGGCAGGATAAAAGATTTTGATTCCCTCGTGATGCACACTCCAGAGTTCTATAAAGAACGAAGAAAAATCGATGTGCGCACGAAAGTCAAAGTCATTGCTTTAGATGTGGATAAAAAAACCTTGACCACGAGTGAAGGGCGGTCATATGATTTTGACAGCATAGTTATCGCGACTGGTGGAACTGTTTTTCTGCCTCCCGTTGAGGGGATCGACCTCAAAGGCGTATTCTCTGTAAGAACTATTTCAGATGGCAAGGGAATAAAAGAAATGCTTCCTAAAGTGCGCTCGGTAGTGATTGCTGGCGCAGGTGTCATAGGTTTAGAAATGGCTGTCGCCATGCGCAAGACCGGAAAAGAGGTTACAGTGGTAGAGATGCTCCCACAAGTGGTACCGCGGATAATGGACCAAGACATGGCTAACATGCTGCAATCCAAGCTCGAGTCTTTGGGTATAAACTTCGTGCTGAACGCCCCTATTAAGGCCATAAAGGGCAAGGAAAAGGTGGAAGCGGTGGTAGCAGGAGCAGAGAATTACCCATGCCAGATGGTAATAATGGCAACAGGGATAAGAGCTAACCTCGAGATTCCTAACATGATAGGCTTAGATATTGGTCCATTGGGCGGTGTGCGAGTGTCTGCAACATTACAACCCTATCGGAAGGGGCGAATGGTGAGTGATGTGTATTTAGCAGGGGACATCATCCAATGTGAGAGCGCAGTGGCGCCTGGACCTACAATGAGTCAGCTGGGTTCTAGCGCGGTCCGTCAAGGCGAAGTGGCTGGAATCAATGCTGCCGGTGGGTATGCGACATATCCAGGCGTGGCATCGGCATGGGTCAGCTATTTGGGAGAGGTCCAGGTCGCTGGAACTGGCCTTTCTAAAGCTCTGGCAGAATATTATGGCATCAGGGTGGTGGAAGGCTTAGCTAAAGGCCTCACCAGAGCACGATACTATCCCGATGGGAAGGAATTAATAGTCAAAGTGATAGCTGATGCTTCAACTCACAAGCTGATTGGGGCTCAGATATTGAGCGGAGAAGAAGCTACAGGCAGAATCAATTGGCTCACTGCAGCCATCATCAAGGGAGTGACCGTTGAGGAATTCAGCAATGCCTTCGAAAATGCCTATTGCCCGCCCACCTCCATGGTAAAGGATGTAGTGAATCAAGCCATTGATGAACTTCTGTCTCGATTGAAAGACTGAAGGAAAGAGGTTTAGGGGGAGGGGCAGGGAGCACCCCCTCCCCCAACGAGCGTCCAACTCATAGACGGCTCGTTGTTCTTCCATTTCGTGCATTAGGCATCGAAGTAAAGGAAGAACTCGTAGGGATGAGGTCTCAGTCTTATTGCATCGTTTTCTTTTCGCCTCTTATAGTCTATCCATGTTTCTATCAGTCCCTTAGAGAATACGCCTCCTCTCAGCAAGAAATCATGATCCGATTCCAAAGCATCCAGAGCCTTATCCAGACTCCCTGGCACTTGCTTTATCTTCTTGGCCTCCTCACTGTCAAGATCGAATAAGTCCATGTCGTATGGTTCTCCTGGATGGATCTTCCGCTTTATTCCATCTATTCCAGCCATGAGCATGGCCGAAAAGGCGAGATAGGGGTTACATGTACAGTCAGGCGGTCTATACTCTATCCTCTTTGCTTTCTTACTCCTGGAATACACTGGTATGCGGATGGCTGCGGATCGATTCCTCATCGAATACACTAGATTAACCGGTGCCTCATAGCCTGGTACCAGCCTTCGATATGAATTGGTCGAGGGTGAGGTCAGGGCAAGAAGGGCGGGGGAGTGCTCCAAAAGACCTCCAATATAATACAATGCAGTCTCTGAGAGGAGAGCATATCCATTCTCATCGAAGAAGATATTCTCATCCTTGAGTGATAGGCTCTGATGCACATGCATACCTGTGCCGTTGTCACCGAATAGCGGTTTGGGCATGAAGGTTATGGTCTTCCCCTTCTCTCTGGCCACGTTCTTCAAGATGTATTTGTACATCATTACCTGATCAGCCATTTTTGTCAGCGTCTGAAAGCGCATCCCTATCTCGCCCTGACCGGCTGTGGCCACCTCATGATGGTGCACTTCGCACTCGATTCCGGCTTCCATCAGCCTCATTACACATTCAGAGCGGAAATCCTGCAGTGTATCAACTGGTGGGGCCGGGAAATATCCTTCTTTATTTCTCGGTCTATGCCCGAGGTTAGGGCCATTTCCATTATCAGAGCTACGACCAGAATTCCAAATGCCTTCATCTGAGTCTATGTAGTAGTAACCATAGTGTTGATTCTGATCAAAGCGAACGGAATCAAATACGAAGAACTCAAGCTCTGGCCCGAAATAAGCGGTATCTGCTATACCGGTCTCCTTTAGATAATTCTCTGCTTTGCTGGCAACGAAACGGGGATCGCGATCGAATCTTTCACGGGTTACAGGATCTACCACATTGCAAATCATAGAAAGCGTTGGGACTTTATACACTGGGTCCACTACAGCCGTTTGTGGATCAGGCAGCAATAGCATATCGCTCTCATTTATAGCCGAAAAACCGCGAATGCTCGAACCATCAAACCCGTGCCCCTCAGTGAATTTTTCTACAGTAAGCTTGCTAGCTGGAATACTGACATGTTGCAGGGTTCCTGGAAGATCGATGAATTTGAAATCCACCATCTTGACCTTGCCCGATGTCACCATTTCCATGACATTTTCATAAGGTTCACTGGCTTTTCTGACCTTTTTCGAGGAAAGGCCTGATGCTTTTAGAGCATCTCCTTCTGATGTTGCCATCATTTTTCATCTCCCTATTTTTAAGATTTTTTCTTTTTCGAGGGTAGTATCCCTTCTAGCCGGCATAATATACATATTGCTAATTAAAACTTTCTTTTTTAGATGAATATTGTAATATTTTCTAAATTAATAGACGAATGTAAAGAAGGAATCAAATTATCATGTACATTATCCGTATCATAAGATGGCCAGATAGAGCTAAGGTTAGATCGCAGAATTGTCTGGCCATTTTGAGTCTTTTAGGAATATATAATCCTTCGAGAATCTATACTCGTGCTCCAAAAAGGGAAAAGGGTTGAAGTCTGCTGCAGAAACTAACATTAAAATAAGCTGGGCCTAATCCTCGGGTGATAGCATGGACATTGAGGCGCGCTATGAACTGGTAATTCGCAATAGTGAGGAAATAGTAACGCCAGATGAACTCAGGAGTCTATTGTCTTCCAATAACCATCCTCGTGCCTATATCGGCTTCGAACCATCAGGCTTAGTTCACGCAGGTTGGATGGTCTGTGCCAGCAAAATTGTAGATCTGATAGAGGCGGGCTTCGACATGACCATTTTCTTCGCGGACTGGCATGCTTACATCAATGATAAGCTGGGAGGCAATATAGAGAAGATAAGACTATGCGCTAACTATATGCAGGATTGCTTTGAGGCTCTGGGAGTTCCCCGAGATCGCGTCAAATTCCAGTTCGCTTCTGTCATAATGAATGATATTAGTTATTGGGAGAAGCTCATAAACATAGGGAAAGTGTCATCCCTTATGCGAGTCAAACGTGCTATGACAATCATGGGAAGAACGGAGGATGAGGCGGAGGTAGACTCTTCGAAGCTGCTCTATCCTCTCATGCAAGCCGCTGATATCTTCGCCATGGATTTGGACCTCGCTTACGCTGGCATGGATCAGCGCCGGGCTCACATGTTGGCAAGAGATGCAGCGGACAAATTGAAGTGGAAGAAGCCCATTGCCCTGCACACCCCTTTGCTCCCTGGGCTGAAGGGGGCGAATAGAATGGATCCCGCGGCAGGAAAGATGTCAAAAAGCGATCCTGATTCTGGCATACTGATTCACGATAGTCCAGAGGAAATAAGGCGGAAGATATCCAAAGCCTTTTGCCCTCAGGAGATCGAAGGGAACCCCATTTTGGATATGGCTAAGATGGTAATTTTTCCCCGGAAAGGTTCTCTTAGCATCGAAAGGCCAGTCAAGTTCGGGGGCAAATTAGAATTCAGCTCATATCGTGAATTGGAAGACACCTATCGTGAGGGAAAGCTGCATCCTATGGACTTGAAAAACGGAGTAGCAGAGGCACTGATCGATGCACTTGCGCCTGTGAGAAGGTATTTCCAAAATAACCCGAGCAATCTTAAGGCGCTAATAGATGCGATGGCCTAAGATACTCATCGATAAATGGTTCTCAGGAATTCCACGGTGCGTGAGACACATATATTCAAAATAGCCTCAACATCACCCTGCCCGATAAGACCAGCGGCACCACCGTGCCCCCCACCATCCCCCGTGGTCTCGATTCCGATATCTTCCAGCATCTTTCCCAAGTGCATTCCTTGGCGAACAAGGTCAGGCTTTGCTCTCGCACTCACTCTGAACTGCTCCCCTCTTTGAGAGCCGACAAAAGCCACATCCGCTCCTATCGTAAGCAGAGATTTGCAAACTGAGGACTCAAATGCGCTACCCAGCGACATGGCCACCAATTTATCTCCTACGCGTTCGAATCGCAACCTCTGTGCGCCTTTAAGCTGCGCAATGCGCTCTGAGATATCCTGTTCCAGGTCCACCAGGTCATAGATCTCATCCATCTCTATACCGCTTGATTCCATTATCTCCGCGAAAACCGAAAGGAGTGCAGGAGTGGCGAACTTGAAATGCCCACTGTCGGTCAGCATACCCGCTAGCAAAGCTAAGCTGGCATTTCGGCTTAGCTTCAGATTGCATACCTTGAGCAGATCATAGACTATCTCGGCGCAAGAGCGCTTGCTCTCATCGCAATAATAGAGGTGACGATTCCAACGTTCGTTTCTTGCATGGTGGTCAAGGACGATGCAATCGTCAGGCAGATCCTGAAAAGGAGCCAATTGGTCAGGTGAAGAGGTATCAAGGACCACAATCTTGTCGAAATGGCTGATTTCAACCTTATTTTCTGGCATGAAGGAAAGCTTTTCCGCGATAAGCTTTGAAACTCGGTCCAACCCGTCAGGCGCGACCACAGTGACATCCGGAAAGGCTGAATAGAGTGCGTAAGCACTGCCCAGAGCGTCAGGGTCAGCATTCCCATGGACCAGCACTAGCTTGCGACCGTGCATCAATTGCAACCCGATGTCCTTGAGCATGGGATGTTGAGAAGGAAGGAAAATATAAGGACGTTTCGAGATTCTAGAAGAAGAGCATATTCTTCGTTGGGTCGATAAATAAAAAGATTTAGGCCCAGCCTTTAATTCTCAGCGCTAGGCCCGCCAGCTTGACCGAGGGCTTTAGAGATCTGCTCTTGCATAGAATTATATTTTTCACGGAGAGCCTTCTCCTGTCGATCTAAGGCTTTGATTCTGATCTCCAATGTCTCCTTGTCCTCTTCCACATCTTTCAGTACGGAGGCCTTATCTCTAGCCTTTATAAGCAAGGAGCCCACATTTTTATATATTGTCGCATCCTCGCCTGTTTTTCCCAATTCTTCTATAGTCATCTGGATTTCCCTGAGCTGCGCCTCCATGCGAAACTTCTGCTGGAGAACTGATTGCAGCTGCTGCTGAAGTTGCTGGAACTGCGCAATCTGGTTCTGTAGTTTGGGGGATATTTCATTCATTCAAACACCTGCCATACCATTAACATCGTCAGCGATCTTAATCCACCTGAGGTATGAATTCAATGCGGCCCTGAGGGCTGAGAGGTCCTTCGCCTCTATCTCCAGCACCATATTTTCATTTTCCAACCAGACCTTGGTCTTGGTACGGGGTATCTCTCTTCCTGCTTCCGGGGAAATGGCGCCGAAAATTGTGGGAGCGCACTTTCCCGATACGACCAAGGTAGCAGTAGGCAAAGGCTCACCTGGCCTTTATGGTCTTCTTAACGTTGGGCCGCTCCTTATAGAATATCTTGGAGCCGCAATTCTCGCATTGCATGCCCACCTGGTTGGTATGTGATCTTATAGGCTTCCCACAGCTTCCACATTTGTACATTTACTTTTTTCCCTCCGCCTTTTCCTCCATTCCTTCTTCTGCTAGCAATTTCTTAGTGAAGGGGGAATAGGAGGCGGCTGCGAACTTGGCGTCACAATGTTTGCATTGCCAAATCCCCGAGGCCTTGCGCTTCACTGAAACATGGTGGCAAGTAGGGCACTCATAGCGAGCCTTCTCCACCTTTTCTATATCCCTGGTGAGTTTCCTGACGACCACACCGTAGCGAGCGCCGAAACGCCCTGCGGTACCGGCCTTCACCGTTCCTTTTGCCATTTGCATCACCCAATCAATTTCCTAAGGTCATTCCCCAGGCGTTGAGAGGTCTCAATCACCTTATATACCTGGTCCAGGGTCAGCGCACCGGCCAACCCTTTCTGCATGGCCCTCAAATCGCCGTTCTCGTCGGTTGTGACGGTCAGCCTGGCCTCTGCGACCTTCTCTTCGTCGAGAGTCGGATCGACCAATATAGAGTTTTCTATTTGCACGGCCGTCACGCTCATGGGCATGTGCTTAATTGGAAGAGGGAAATCATCACCTCTATCATTGGCCTTGGCAGGAACAATGGTATTCTTCAACGCCGCCACAGAGCCTAGGAACGAGGCATCGAACAGATTACCGTCATAGTCCAGTACATAAATGTCGACGAACATTATCCAGACTTCCTTTCCTGGCTCGATGCATAGCGCTTCCAGGTCGATCATCTGCGACTCGCGAATGCCGCGGTCGACTACCCGAGCAAGTTCTATGGAATTTTCATCTGGAGGCCCGGCCTCAAAGGTGGGAGAGGCTAGAGGTATTAACTCAGCATTGGTGCTCAGCACTCCTTTATTAGGGGTGTCGGCGAAGGGCTCTCCCAAGGACATCTTTACCCCCACGAGGACATCTGTATTCCCGAGACGCACCCTAGCACTGCCTTCAGCGGTTTCGGAGAAACCAGGTTGGATGCTGATAGGCCTATACTCATCCCAAGCCCTACCGTCCACTCTTCGGCCCTTTGCCAACAGCTTATGGATGTGATCTCGTTTAATTTCAGATATTACGGTCCGCGCCAACCTCATCCCTCCTGCTCAGGCATGGTATCTTCGATTGGATCGTCCAAGACCTTCTCCACGGCGTAACGCCTAGCTAGGGCATCCTTCTGCATTTCGTAGATGCGCTTGCACGCCCTCACACCCATTTCTATGGCCCGGTCGAATTCCGCTCGCGTCATATGCCCATCCATCTGCAGCAGGAGTATCTCACCAGTGCGCGGGATCATGGCGATGGGGAGGTCCGCCTGTCCAAAATTATCCTCCTCCTTTTGCAAGTCGAGCACTACTTGATCATTTACTTTGCCCACGGCCACTGCAGGAACTAAATCTCTCATCGGTATGCCAGCATCGGCTAGGGCTACACTAGCGGCGGTAAGCCCCGCGCATCTGGTCCCAGCATTGGCCTGAAGTACTTCGATGTATACGTCAATAGAGGTTCTAGGGAAATTTTCTGTGAATACCACATACTCCAAAGCCTCAGAGATTATCTTAGATATCTCCACCGATCTCCTGTCAGGCCCTGGCCTCTTCCTGTCACTCACCGAAAAGGCGATCATGTTGTACTTGCATTGTACGATAGCCTTGGCTGGGTCTTGCATATGTCGGGGATGGCATTCTCTTGGGCCGTAGACTGCAGCCAGAACCTTGTTCTTGCCGAACTCCACATATGCCGACCCATCGGCGCGCTTGAGCACCCCAGCCTCGATACGTATGGGACGAAGCTCATCAACCCTCCTGCCATCGAACCTTATACCATCGTCGCTGATCAATTTTATATCACTGTTTCCACCCATTTCATCACCCTTCTCCTGAATCTCCTACTGAGGCTGGTTTACATACAGATTCGAGATATTCCTTCACCCTTTCCGTCAAATGCATGGTCTGCGCGTTTTCCTCTATCATCTTTATTGCCCTAATCGCGAAAACTATATTCTCAATCTCACCGTCAAGCCATATGCGTCCATTCTGCCCCACGAAGATGCGCGTGTTGGTCATGTTCTTGATTATTTGTATCATGGACCCCCCTTTACCTATCACGCGGGGAACCTTACTGTAGGAAATCTCAACAATCTGGCCCCCTTGGAGCTTCCTCAACCCTTGCTCCTTCATAGTCACCTGGACACGTTTCGTCTCATCCACCATAAGCACCTTGGCAAGAAGCGTATCTCCCACATTCATGAATCTGGCTGTGTCGCCAAAATCCACCCTCCATGGTACTTCATTTACATGCAAGGGAGCAGGATAGGGAGAATTGATGTCTATGAGCCAATTGGAAGGCCCTATGTCCACTACTTTGCCTATCACAGTATCCCCTGGTGTGGGAATATATCTACCACTGAGAGGTATGACGTTGACGAAATTCGATTTGATACTCTTAATCCCCACCTGGGCGGCAAATATCTTACCGTCTTCCACATAGGTCCCGGCACCAGCTTTCATGCGCCCTACTGGTTCCAACATATCTCCAGGCAGGACTATTTCTCGGGAGGACCCCTGTCCTTCTTTATTCATATTCTCACTTCTCATACTCCATTCACATTAGCGTTCTGCATGTTTAATAGACAAGGGCTGCATTACTTCAACTGCTTTGTCTCCGCATTGCCCTTTGTCTTCTCATTCAGTTTGGCATAGAAGTCGTCTCTCAAGCCAGCTGGTATCTCCACCACACCTATCCAGGAGCCGTTGGGCTGCCATTCTTCCCTTAGTATCTTGCCGAAATGTATCATATCTTCATAGCAGCGGCCGTACTCCTCGCCACTCAGCTTCACGGCGATGCGAAGCTTGTCGAAACGAATAGGAATGATGGGTCTTAGCTTATCCAATACTTCTTTGACTTGCTGCTCTACAGGCTTGAAAGCGTCTATGTGCACTTTGGCCTCTTCCATCGCCATTTCGATCCGCTGAGGAGTATGCGGGGCACCAGTCTGTGGATTTATGGCATTCCTGGCTATTTCTGATATAATCCTGGCTTTTTTGTTTGCCAGCATCTCCTTGCGCTGCTCGGCGGTTAAATGTACTTCTCCTTTGAGCACGATAGTTTTTGCCACCTGCATGACATCGGTGGTGCCGAAAACTTTTCTGATATCCTCCTCTGCTGCCCTGGTGCCCTTATGCGCATTTTTGAAGATCTCATCGACTACCATGTGGTCATAAAGATTCACATCCTTTCCTTCCTTCAGCGCCTTAACCACCTTGGGGTCGATGAGTATCTCGAAAGTTTCCCCATGGGACTCGTAGCGAGCGATAATGGCATCTTCTATGTCGACCATTTATACCTCATCAGGAGGCTTCAGCCTTTTCGATGTAGGACTCGACCTCCGACTCGTCAAGTCGCCTGAAGTTCTCGCCCCTCACCACCACTCCTATTTCAACTGCTTTAGGGTTGAGCTTCTCCTCCTCAGTGGCTTTTTTCAGAGCTTTAAGGCCGAGGATTATGGCGGACTCCATATCCATTCCTTCTTTGTATTCCTCCTCGAATACCTCCATCACAGCATTGCGCCCTGCCCCAATAGAGCCTGCTTTATATGATACCAGAGCACCACTGGGATCGGTTTCGAAGAGGTGTTCTCCTTGCTCGTCCACACCTGCCACCAACAAGGCAGTGCCAAAGGGACGCACTCCGCCGTATTGAGTGTAGTTCTGCTTGTAATCGCAAATGCGCTTTACCAGCTCCTCTACACTCATATTTTCATCATAGGTTATTTTGTTTATCTGAGCGATAATCCTGGCCTGATCCACTAAAATCCTCGCGTCAGCCACGAGTCCAGATGTGGCACATCCGATATGTCCATCGATTTGGAATATCTTCTCGATGGACTTAGGTTCCATTAGACGGCTAGCTATCCTCTTATCAACGATTAGAACCACTCCGTTCTTGAATTTGAGACCGACCGTGGTCGTTCCGCGTTTGACCGCTTCCCTAGCGTATTCCACCTGGAATAAACGCCCGTCAGGGGAAAACACTGTTATGGCTCTATCGTATGCCATTTGTCCCGGCTGCATCATTTCACCTTCTCTCGGCTGATTCGCAACCTACAGAATACACCCAATATATATTTGTTGGGGGACTTAGTGGATATTAATAAAATTGGTCTGGCTCGATGGGAAAAAGGAATTTCTTAGCTCACATTTAGCTCTTATTTTACATATCTATTCTATGTTTTCTTGAGATCAAGTCTTTTTCGTAGAGCCAACAGGGTTCCAGATGTACTCAGGGTTTGAATCTCCGCTCCCATCTCTTCGCCTATTTTTAATAATATGACTCTAGTATTATTTAGGTCCTTAAGCTCGCAGCGTACTATCCCATGGTTTCCATCGAATTGTATCAACTTGGGAGGCTTGCCTCCTGGAGGGCTTGATTTTTTCAAGGCGCTCATGAAGGCGTCGGTGGATACAGGTTTTTCTGAAACTAATTTGAAGGCCACATACCGGCGTCTACCCCGCTTATCTTTCACCACCATTTCTTTAGCACTTCCCTAGCGTATAGCGGCTGAGGAAGTTATTGGACTTCACCCCTGTAACCACGACCATAACTCTCATCCTGTTCTCCATAGCAGGATCAATGGCACACCCCCAGATGATACGCGCATCAGGTCGGACTTTCTGAGCTACTAATTCAGCTGCCCTCTCTGCCTCGCTTACTGTCATATCCGGTCCGCCTACCACTCTGATCAATGCGCCATGCGCTTCTCTGGTATCGATATCTCCGAGAAGCGGCGACCCCATAGCTTCGGTCACAGCTTTATCCACTTTCTCCAAACGGCCGTCTTCTTTCGTTCCCTCGCCCAAGCCAATCATGGCCACGCCGCCGCTCTTCATTATGGTCATGAGGTCATTGAAATCGACATTGACTAGCCCCGGCTTAGTTAATGCCTCAGTTATTCCTTTTATGCTTTGCATCAATACTTCGTCAGCCACTTTGAAGGCGGCTTCCAATGGCAGCTTGGGAACTAATTCTAGTAGCCTGTCGTTCGGGATAACGATGGTGGTATCGCAATGCTGCCTCAATCGGTTCAGACCGCGAAGCGCATTCTCCATCCGTACCCTACCCTCGGCCTTGAATGGCATGGTAACAACTCCCATTACCAATGCACCCCTCATGCGCGCCATCTCTGCTATGACTGGTGCTGAGCCCGTACCGGTCCCTCCCCCCATGCCAGCAGTAATAAAGACCATCTGTCTGCCGTCAATATAACTCATCAGCTCATTCCTAGCTTCCTCGGCAGCTGCGGCACCCACTTCTGGTATTGCACCCGCACCTAAGCCTTTCGTTCTTGTCCTGCCTAGAAGGACCTTGTTCGGCACCTGCACCGAGAGAAGATGCCGAGCATCGCTATTGGCTGCGACCAGAGTGACATCAGATATTCCTGATTGAGCCAAGCGCCTAATGGTATTTGATCCCCCGCCTCCACATCCAATAATGGTGATCTTTACTTTGAATTGTTCGACAAGTCTTCGAAGCTCTTCATCCTCAGCTGAAGTAGCAGGTCCTCCTGAGTTAACGTCCATGCTCATTTCTGACCTTCTGCAAGCAAAGTCATTATTCGGCCTCATGTGCACCCATCCCTATCATGGGTATCTCATGGAGCGTATAAATTCGTTTTGAGGCTGGCAGCCTCCTTAAACCAACTCGAAAGTCGTCCCGCAAGAAGGGCATTTTGTGTCCTGCGGTGCCAACGACGCACCGCATTCGGGGCACTCATCCTTAGCGAGCCCTCCGCAATCACATACCCCATCTTGGGAAGATACTAAAAGCCCACATATAGGGCAAATCGGCTCTTCTACAAGGTCGAATCTCTCTTTGCATCCAGGGCATTGCATCATATTGGCAGGCACTTCCGTCCCACATGAGGGGCATTCGAAGACTTCGTCTTCCTCTATGATAATGGCCCCGCAGACGCACTCCCTTTCATTCTCATCCATTTCTCGACCGCAAACCGGACAAGATTTTCTAATCGCTGGCTCCCAGAGAATGCGCACCTCAGGCTTTTTCCTTCCATTGAGTTCTGTCGGCGGTGCGGGGCGCACAATGTGTTCCTCAGGTACCCCATCCTTAAAAGTCTCATTACAGTAAGGGCAGAAGGCAGTGCGTGTCAGGCAGGTGATATGAAACGTCCTTCCACATCCGCATTTGGCGAATTCCAACCCTTCCTTGATCCGCCCTATGCATATCTGGCATACTATGGGCTTTACTTTAGGGCCTTGCACTACAACCCTAGGCCTTTCTGCTTTGCGAGCGGGTCTCCAAAGAACCCTCTTTAGGTTCCCTGCCCTTACTTCCACGGCCTCAAGAATTCCAGGTGATGCTGTGTGGGTGAAGGTTCTCTTTATGGCCATGGCTGAGGCCAAGGAGAGAGCTCCGACAACAGAGGCTAATATCAACTCTATCAACACATGCGTTCCATCTCAATTGAAATTAAAACTATGTATCTTCCTGATACCGAATTTGATTATCAGCGAAGGTACTCATTATCTCTCAGCCTGAAATGGAAGATTGGCGTTCAGATGAGAAATTGCGTGAACCCGTCATGCATCACATTCGGAGAGGGCGTTCGGAAATAGGAGACGAAATTTCGAAGAAATTATAAATGATGATTGTAAGAGGATGAAAGTAGGCGAGCCGATGCATCTATCAAAAGCTTCGAATGTAACTTTCAAAACGTTGAAATATGGTAGTCTTAATCGGGGAAGCAGCCCATATGATACAGGCATCGTGGATGGGCTTCCTACCCCAGTAGGTTGGCCACGCGCAAAAGTCATTGCGGTTTCGAGGTCGACGGCATGCCATGTGAGCATGGCAATAGGAACTATACCTTACAGCCGCAGTGACTGCGCTGGTGGACATGAGTTATGGGAGGAATATTAGCTGACCATGAGCGAATTCGTCTTGGCAAGATCGGTCAACTTCGAGGCGAGCTGCGAGGAAGCACGCTCGACCCCTCTGGGGCTTTTGCAAATGGACGATTTTCTGTGAGTTGAGGAAGGAGGAGCGCGGATGGAAAAGAAGACTGGATCGGTGATGGTGGTCGGCGGAGGCATCTCCGGCGTCCAAACTGCCTTGGACCTAGCAGAGTCTGGATTCAAGGTGTATATGATTGAGAGCAAGCCAAGCATAGGAGGTGTGATGGCACAGTTGGATAAGACGTTCCCCACGAACGACTGCTCCATGTGCATCCTTTCTCCCAAGCTTGTTGAGGCGGCTAGGAATCCAATGATAACCATGATGACCTTGACTGAGGTCGTCAAGGTGGAAGGGGAGGCGCCAAATTTCGAAGTCACCTTGAAAAGGAAACCAAGGTATGTGAGGGAAGATCGTTGTGTAGGTTGCGGTCTGTGCGCAGAGAAATGTCCTTCGAAAGCATTGAATGAGTATGACCTCGGCCTGGTTCAAAGGAAGGCTATCTATGTGCCTTATGCGCAGGCCGTACCGATGAAGTATTCGATTGACGCTTCAAAGTGCTTGTATCTTACTAAGAATCGTTGTGGCAACTGCAAAAAGGTATGTCCTGCGGACGCAGTGGATTATGAGCAAAAAGAGACTATTGAGAAGGTACATGTAGGAGCCATAGTGGTGGCGCCTGGGTACGAGATCTTCGATGCCAAGCTAAAAAAGGAATATGGGTATGGCGAGTTCAAGAATGTGGTAACATCCTTAGAATTCGAGCGCATCCTCTCAGCCACTGGTCCTTTCCAGGGTCACGTTGTGAGGCCTAGCGATCATGTGACTCCACAGAAGGTCGCCTTCCTGCAATGCGTTGGCTCCAGGGACGACAAGGTGGGGAACACATACTGCTCGAGCGTTTGCTGCATGTACGCCTTGAAGCAGGCCATCATAGCTCAGGAACACACACAGGGACTGAAACCGACCATATTCTTCATGGATATCAGAGCCTTCGGTAAGGAGTTTGAGGATTATAGGGCGAGGGCAGAGAATGAGTATGGCATTAAAATGTACAAGGGCGTGAGGGTAGCGTCAGTCGAGGAGGATCCAGAGACCAAGAAGTTGATACTGCGCTATTCGAATGGAGCTGAGACCAATCAGGAAGAGTTCGATATGGTGGTCCTTTCTGTGGGATTTGAGCCCCCCTCTGACGCACACAAGCTTTCCGAGGCCTTGGGGATCAAATTGAACAAATACGGATTCGCCGAGACCACGGTCTTCGACCCGTTGTCCACGAACCGCAAGGGCATATACGTCACTGGTGCATTTAGCGCCCCTAAGGATATCCCTCAATCTGTAGCGGAGGCATCAGGTGCTGCATGCAAGGCTGGTTCCCAGGTTTACAAAAACAGGGTACATTATGTGCCGCCTGAGATACCCGAGATCGACGTCACGGGTCAAGAGCCAAGGATTGGGGTGTTCGTTTGCGATTGCGGCATAAACATCCGTGGCACAGTGGATGTTCCTAAAGTCGTCGAATATGCTAAGACTCTCCCCAATGTGGTCCATGCTGAAGAGGGCAAGTACACATGCTCGGCAGACTTCCAAGAGAACATCAAGAAGAAGATAAAGGAGCTGAATCTGAATCGTGTAGTGGTGGCCAGCTGTACCCCACGCACGCACGAACCACTGTTCCAGAGCACAATAAAAGAAGCAGGGCTGAATCCCTATCTATTCGAAATGGCTAACATCCGTGATCAATGCTCTTGGATCCACATGCATGAGCCAGAGAAGGCCACGGAGAAGAGCAAAGACTTGGTTCGCATGGCTGTGGCCAAGGCCAGATTGCTTGAACCCCTCAGCAAAAGCAAGTTGGGCGTTCTACACTCAGGCATGGTCATCGGTGGCGGTCTAGCAGGGATGACGGCTGCCTTGGATATGGCGGAGCAGGGATTCAATGTGCACCTGATCGAGAAATCGGGTGAGCTAGGCGGCAATATGAGAAACATCAAGTCGGAGGAAAACGGTATTCCCACATCCAAACGACTGGATGAGCTCATATCCAAGGTGCGAGCGTGCCCCAGGATTACCGTTCACCTTAACACGACTGTGACTGATGTGTCAGGCTTTGTAGGCAACTTCAAGGTCAAGACCAATAAAGGTGAAGAACTGGAGACAGGGGCCATTATTGTGGCTGTGGGAGCCCAGCAATACAAGCCCAAGCCTGGCGAATTCATGTATGGCGATCCCAGGGTGATGACGCAGTGGGAGCTTGAGGAGAAGATGATGGCTGGGCCCTTGAATGCCAAGAACGTGGTCATGATTCAGTGCGTCGGCTCCAGGAATAATGAGGCACCCTATTGCAGCAGGGTATGCTGCACTGAAGCCGTGCGCAATGCTATCAAGATAAAGAAGTCCTCCCCCTCCACTGAGGTCTATGTCCTCCACAAAGATATCAGAACTTATGGTTTCAGAGAGGATTACTACAAGGAGGCCGGTGAGCTAGGCGTTAGGTTCGTCCGCTTCCCTGACAACGAGGATCCGAAGGTAGAGAAGCACGGCAGTGGGCTAAGGGTCCTGGTGAACGATGTAGTGCTAGGGGAAAAGTTGAGCATACCTGCGGATGCTGTAGTGCTCTCCGTGGGCATAAGACCGTATCACGACAACGAGGAATTGGCCAAAGCTTTGAAAGTTCCGTTAAGCAAGGATGGCTACTTCCTTGAGGCCCATATGAAACTAAGGCCGGTGGATTTCGCTACCAACGGCGTATACCTCGCTGGACTAGCCCATTGGCCCAAGTTCATGGATGAGAGCATAGCTCAGGCTTCGGGCGCAGCAGCCAGGGCCATGACGGTGATCTCTCGCGACTATCTCGAGACGGAGGGAATCATCGCTGCAGTCAATGAGATGATATGCAATGGTTGCGGTGTTTGCGAACCCGTCTGCGAATATAAGGCGATAACTATAGTCAAGGACCCATCGAATCCAGACAAGCTTAAGGCGGTGGTTAATGAAGGTCTGTGCAAAGGATGCGGCACTTGCGTCGCAGCCTGTCCTTCTGGGGCCATGGAGCAGAAGGGATTCAAGAATGTGCAGATGTACGCCATAATCGACGCCGCCCTGGAAGGAGGGAAATAAATGAGCCAAGTGCAAGTGACAAAGACGGAGGCCAAGGAGGCTGAATGGGAACCCAACATCCTTGCGTTCTGCTGCAACTGGTGCTCCTATGCCGGCGCTGACCTTGCGGGTGTTTCTAGACTGCAAATGCCTACCAACTTCAAGGTCATCAGGACCATGTGCTCAGCGCGAGTAGATCCCGAGTTCGTGCTCCGTGCCTTCTCCAAGGGCGCGGATGGAGTGCTGGTGCTGGGCTGCCATCCGGCCGACTGCCATTATATAGGAGGAAACTACCGCACTAGGAGACGCATTGCGCTGCTGCGCATGCTGTTGGAGCAATATGGCTTCGATCCTAATCGGCTGCGCCTTGAATGGGTGTCTGCCTCAGAAGGAGCGAAGTTCCAGAAGACTATTAAGGAGTTCACCGAGACTATAAGAGAGCTCGGACCGAACCCCCTCAAAGAGGAAGAGTCAGAGGAGAAGAAGCACTGAGGAGCGTGATATAATATGGGTAAGATTAGGATAGCCCAATATTGGGGCGCAGGGTGCGGGGGATGTGATGTCGCTCTGCTGGACATAGACGAGAAGATTCTTGGTGTGGCCGAGATAGCAGACATAGCATTTTGGCCCATAGCCGTGGACACCAAGCTGAAGGATGTTGAGGCGATGCCAGATGGTTACATCACCGCCACTTTATACAATGGTGCCATACGCAACTCGGAGAATGAGTATGTGGCCAAGCTGCTGAGGAAGAAATCAGCTTTATTGATCTCCTTTGGCTCCTGTGCATGCTATGGTGGTGTGCCAGGCCTTGCCAATTTGACCAATGCGAAGGACATATTGGAGTATGTTTACACCAAGACACCCTCCTCAGACCAGCAAAACACCAAGGATCCAGTATACCCTCAGCATGAGACACATACGAAATATGGGGATTTGGAGCTTCCAGTGCTTTATGATACCGTGAAGACCTTGGACCAAGTGGTGGATGTGGACTATTACATGCCAGGATGTCCTCCAACCACCAATTTGATCAACCAATTCCTGAGCATTGTGGAAAAGCACGTTAAGGAAGGGGCGCCCTTGCCTCCCAAGGGCTCAGTGATTGCATCCACCAGGACGCTATGCGATGAATGCAAGCGTAAGAAAACGGTAAAACAGGTGGAAAAAGTCCATGAGGCATTTGAGATAGATATCGATCCAGAGAAGTGCATGCTAGAGCAGGGCGTGATATGTCTTGGGCCAGCCACAAGAGCCGGATGTGGTGCCAAATGTCTCGAAGGCAACCAGCCCTGCCGTGGTTGCATGGGCCCCACCGATCAGGTGCTGGATCAGGGTGGCTCAATGCTCTCAGCGCTGGCATCCATCTATAAGGTCCAGGACAAGGAATCGCAGCTGAGCGAGGAGGAGATTCTCAAGCTCATGGCGCAGGTGAAGGATCCGTTGGGAACCTTCTATTGCTACACCATGCCTAAGAGCATAATCAAGAAGGCCGTTAAAGAGAAGAAAAAGATAAAGAAAGAAGCTAAGGAGGCCACGGCATGAGCCCGGAAATATTCGACAAGACTGTTAAAGCGGAATCCAAGCGCATCACCATCGACCCAATTACGAGGCTCGAAGGACATGGAAAGATAGAGATATTCCTTGATGATAATGGGAATGTGGAGAAGGCATACTGGCAGGTGCCAGAGCTTCGTGGTTTCGAGAGGTTCTGCATAGGAAGAGCGGCGGAGGACATGAACAAGCTCACCTCGAGGCTATGCGGCGTATGCCCGGGCGCACACCACATGTGCTCCACCAAGGCCTTGGACGCAGTCTATAAGGCCGATCCCCCGGAGACGGCAAAGAAGTTGAGAGAGCTCTTCTATGCCGCTCATTATGTGCACTCCCATATCGCGCATTTCTATGCCCTGGCAGCTCCGGACTTCGTACTCGGTCCCGCTGCCCCTGCTGCCAAGAGGAACATTTTAGGCGTGGTCGATGCGGTGGGCGTGGAGATTGGATCACAGGTCATCAGGGCGCGCTCCTATGCTCAGAAGATCCAAGAGATGTTAGGCGGAAAGGCAACTCATCCGGTCTGCGGTATCCCAGGAGGCATGGCCAAACCCATGACCAAGGAGATGCAGGCCGAGACGATCAAGATGGCCAAGTATTGCGTTGACTTCGCCAAGTTCACCAACCAGCTCTTCGCCGACGTAGTGCTCAAGAACAAGGACTACATGAACATAATCACGTCGAAGGACATATTCTACAATGAGACCTACCATCTAGGCACCGTGGATAAGAACGGCCACGTCAACTTCTATGACGGTACGCAGGTCATGATAGATCCCGATGGGAATGAGGTGGCGAGATATACTGGCAAGGATTATCTGAAATACATCGCCGAGCACACCGAACCTTGGAGCTACGAGAAGTTCTGCTATTTCAAGCCAGTAGGCTGGAAGGGGTTCGTGACGGGGAAAGACTCTGGTATCTACCGCGCCACTCCCATGTCCCGCTTGAACGTGGCCAAGGGCTTCTCCACACCAGAGGCGCAAAAGCTCTTCGAGGCCTATAAGGGGACATTCCGCGACCTGGGCATCAAGGGTCCAGTGCAGCATACTCAGGCGATGCATTGGGCGAGGGTCATCGAGCTGATGTATGCGGCGGAAAGGATGCTAGAGTTGGCAGAGGATCCAGAGATAACCGATACCAATATAAAGGCCAAGACGGACACCCCCGGCGAAGGAGTGGGAATATTGGAGGCCCCCAGAGGCACCTTGGTGCACCACTATGTGGCTGATGAGAAAGGCATCATCACGGATGTGAATCTGGTGGTGGGAACGACGAACAACAACGCTCCCATCAACGTCTCTGTGGCCACGGCTGCTAAGGCGCTCATAAAGAATTGGCAGGTGTCCCCAGGTCTGCTGAATATGATTGAGATGGCCTACCGCGCTTACGATCCCTGCAACTCCTGTGCCACTCATGTGCTACCGGGACAGGCTGCCTTGGTGGTCAACATCCGCAGGCCGGATGGCTCGATCTTCAAGCAGATCAAGAATTATTGAAACTCTTTCCCCTCTAATATTTTTATTCATTTTTTTTTAATTTTTTATAAAAATGAAAAGCGTATGTGTTAACTTTAATGTAAGACGATGATGGGATTGAAGATCCGGATGACTAGTTTTAGAAACGCTCAATCCAGGTATCTGTTCGGCCCCTTCACCATCAGCGAGCCGACCGTCCCTAGATAAATGCCATCCAGAAGATACACTCGAGAATCTTCCAATTCTATCAGGCTGTTGGCAAAAAGGGGCCCTATATGCCTTGCCTCTTCTATATTGATCGGAGATCCCTTCAAGCTACGATTCATAGACGGGACCACGATGACCTCACTTGGGATCTGAGAATAATACGAATATGCATCCTCTTTCAGCCTGCAACGCAGCCAGCATCTTTCTATGGTGATGTGCCCCACACCATCGCGAAAGAGAATTGCGGGGTGGTTGTGCGCCATGATCAATGTCCCCTTTGACATGACCGAGTCCGAGGGCCATATATGGCCATGGATGAATCCAACATCACCCAAAGAGAAACCAGAGGCTGGGTGGATGTGCACTCCGGTGAATCCTATATCCTCTATACCTACATCGTGGTTGCCTCGAACCAAATCCACCGATGAGTATGTCGTGCATAGCTCGGAGAAGAAGCGTGGCAATTCAGAGTATTCTTGCCGACTAGTGCCTGGTACCTGGTGCTTTACATCTCCCAATAGGACAAGTCGTTCGCAACCATCCGCCAACTGCTTCAATTCTCGCAACATGCGTTCGGTTTGGGATGGGACGACAACACCTTTAGAGCGCATTTCATCCTCTAAGCCGATGTGCAGATCGCCGGCGCAGAGGATGGCTTCATCAGCAAAGATGCGTAGAGCGGGATGATCAACCACAGGCGAGATCTGCATAGCCTACCTCATATACCGCTTAACAGCCTTAGGCCGAGAAAGTCTGGAAGTCCCGCGGCAGATATAGCCTTAGCCGCCTCTTCCACTGGATAGTCCAACCTCCTCAATTCAAAGCGCATTTCATCCCCATCGAGGATCAAATAACTGGCTCTCCTATCTCCATCCCGGGGCTGACCCACCGACCCTGGATTTAAGAGCACTCCTTCTGAATATCTCTTAACATACGGAACATGTGTATGTCCACTTATCACCACCCTCGCCCTCGCCAGATTCAGGAGCTCTGGAACTGCGTCTTCTTCATACACATACTCATCGTCGTTACGCACTGAGCCATGGAACATGGCTGCTGGTATCCCAGCTAAGTTGAGAGTGGCTCGGGGCTTGAGCTTTTTCAAGTAGCCCAATGCCTCAAAAGAAATTTGTTTCGCCGTCCAATAGACAGCTTTGGCTGCTAAAGGATTCATTCCAGAGGTATCTATGTTGAGGACGGCGCGGTCATGGTTGCCGCAGATGGAGATGATTTTCCGCTCCTTGATCTGGGCTATAACCTCATTAGGAAACGCTCCATAGCCGACTAGATCGCCAGCGCAGAGCACCTCATCGACTCCCTGTTCATCGATATCCCTAAGCACGACGTTTAGGGCATGCAGGTTTGAATGGATGTCAGAGATAATGGCGCAGCGCACAACTCACCCTTTCCTTTTACGAGTATAGGAATCTGTCGATGAATGGTTTCACCGCCTGCGGTATGCTGTCCGCGACATCAGTGGCAAGGTAGCAATATGCCCATTTCTGAAAGGCGACATCTCCCGCGGTACCGTTCACGAATGCCGCCAGACGAGCGGCGTCGAATGGTGCCACTCCTCTCGATAAGAGACCAACGGCTATGCCCGCAAGAACATCCCCTGTTCCCCCTACGGTCATCCCTGCATTACCAGTTCGATTCATCTTAACCCGTTCGGCGCAAGCGATTATGTCCACTTTCCCTTTCAGCAGCACAGTCATCCCTGTTTTCTTGGCCAGATCCAATACCTTTGGGATCTTGCCCTCGGTATCCTTGGGCAATGGGATGCCAGTGAGAAGTTTGAACTCGCCTGCATGCGGAGTGATTATGCCTTGCTTCCCCTTCAACAGTTGAAGGTTCTCAGAGACAGCACGCAGCGCATCAGCATCGATTACCATGGGCTTGTTGCATCTTTCAATTATATCTCGCACTGCTTCCAAGGTCTCTTTTTCATCTCCTAGCCCAGGCCCTATGAGCACTGCATCTGCCCAAGGAAGCAGCTTCTCCACCTCTTTGACATCTTTCTTGTTAAGATGATCTTTGCCAGAAAGTTCGTGAACTATGAAATTGGGAGAGTATCCTGCGATTGGAATGAAGGCGCGCTTTGGAACCGCGATTCGTACCAAATCCACTTTGATTCGGTAAGCCCCCATGGCTGCCAAAGCGGGAGCACCGGTGTAAGGGCCTCCACCCAAAATGAGGACCCGGCCATTATCTCCTTTGTGGGATTCAGGGGAAGGTATGGGATAATAAACGAACTCTCCTGGTCCAACATATTGTATTGCTTCTGTAGGAATGCCTATGTCCTTGATCACGATATCCCCTGAGTTCGCTTCTGTCATCCCTTCCTTGACATCATGAAAAGTAACAGTGATGGTGGGGTGCACCATCACATCCCCTCCGAATCCTGAGGGCACGTCAACTGAGACCACATCGGCCGAGGAGTCGTTTATCAGGTCTATCAGCCTTGAATAAGGCTCTTGAATACGTCCTGTCACACCAGTTCCCAACAGGGCATCAACTATAACGTCGTAGCTCGATAGGTCGACCCCATCTGCTGGCTGGACTATGTCCTTGATAGCCTCGAAGGCGTCCCGTGCTATGTCCGAATGGATCTGGTCCGGGGATTTGGCCAAGAAAACGGAGACACTATTTAGCTCCTTTAGATATCTGGCCGCGACGAAGCCGTCTCCTCCATTATTACCAGTTCCACATAGGATTGCGATGCGTCTCCCTGTCCCATATCTCTCCAGAATGACGTCCGCGACGGCCTTGCCGGCATTTTCCATCAGGTAGCCAGGTGGAATCCCTAAATGCTCGGCATTAATATCGAGGACAGCAAACTCCTTGACCGGCAGCATGTGCCGATTATGAGAACGATAATGAATAATCCTTTCCTTAAGAGGAACGCTTAAAACCAAAGGCCACTATCTCTGACCGGGTAGATAAGTGCCTGACATTCGAAGATTGGTATTGGACGTATTGAAGCCGCATCATCCTAACATCGTAGAGCTAGCGCGCCGGCTCAGTGTGCTAGAGGGAGTGTCGGGAGTCAATTGCACCTTGGAAGAGGTGGACCAAGAGACAGAGAGCATTAAGATAACCATCGAAGGGAATGCCATCGATTTCGATGCGGTGGAAGAGGCGATCTCACAGTCTGGAGCAGTAATTCACTCAGTCGACAGCGTATCGGCGGGGAAGAAGCTGGTAGAAGAAGTAGAAACGCCTCAGGACCGTTGAGTTCTTGCTAGGCGCTCCCCTACTTTCAACAACAGAAGGGTCTTAGGCATGCTCCTCTCCACTAAAACCCTGCCTTTTTTATCGTACCATTTGCTAGGATAGGCCTTGTTTATCTCAATTTTATGTTCTAAGCCGAGGCTCTGACAAGCCTTAGAGATCATCTCCACTGTAGGCGAGGAAACCGCTAATTCCTTCCTCACCTTGCGTCCTTCTGCCCTGCTTAGGGCGACATCAAAATACTCTGGCCAGAGGACCCAGGCCTTTTCCTCGTCCATCGCCCATCACCTTATGGCACCAGGCAGGGCTATTTCTTTATTTAATCAAGACTGCGTCCACCGAACCGTCTTGTCCCGGGCGCGACGTAACCTTGGCCAGCCCTATCTCGGTCTGGATCACCGCACCTTTGGTGATGATGTTGCGTTGCACGAAGTTAGGGTTGGCGGAGTTTTCCTTAACGGTGAGAATCTTGACCCTCTGCGTCTTTCGGGTCGAAGGATCGGTGACATTGGCCATATCTGCTTTGAGCAACCTCACCTTGACATTCCCACCCCGAACTCGTAGCTTCTCTAAGCGCACAGGTCCCAGATAGGTATATTCCGCGTCCCTTCCGATTTCGAAACGTCTTTTCTTTCTCGCAAGGCGCAATCTCCCGCCTGAAGGCTTGCGCCTAGACTTGCCCTGCCATAGTGCCATAGTAACCAGGAGGCAAAAATGGAATGTGGTATAAATATGTTTGCGGCTTGGAGGCTTTGTACCAGAAGCGGCCGATGACACCTGAAAATAGCATTCGTACGAATCAATGTAGTAAGTGATTACAAAGAGTCATTCTTCCTACTTTCAGACTTTAATCCTCTTTTTCAAGCTCATACCTCGATATCTAAATATCTTGAAGTTTCACTCTTCACCAGCCTTTTCTAATAGAATAGCCTTAGGCTCGTCTTCTAGTTCTAGCACGCCAGCATAACCATCCTTTGCCGCTCCGGGATTCATGTATAGAATCCCATCCTGCTGCAATATGCCTCTCGCTTCATGGATATGACCGCTCAATACGACTCTGGGTGAGAATTCTTCTATCATCCTAGCCACAGCAGTACTGCCCGCATGCCTATTGACTGAGGTCATATCCAGAATCCCATAAGGAGGGCAGTGGACGACCAGGACCATGCCTTCTTGCATGATGGGTCTCAAACCCTTCTCCAGCTCTTCCTCGGTGAGTTCGTTGGGGGTGTTAAAAATGGTGATGTTGGAGCCTCCATGGCCACCTATGGTCCACCCCCCTACCTCTACCCTATTTCTATGCAGGGATATAGCACTGCGCTCTATCTCTTCCAACGTTCCTGGTGGATCACAGTTACCAGGTATGGCATAGGCGCGCTTCTCCAACTGAGATAGAAATTCTGATGCCCATGAGGGGGGGCCAAAATGAGTGATATCTCCTAATACTATTACTGCATCTAAATCTAATTCAAGGATATGACGATTGGCGAATCGAATCACCTTGTTGCGCGAATGTATGTCTGAGAGCACCAGATATCTCATACGAACCGCTCTCCACATAGGTTCTGGAACTATTTGTATAATTCTGGGAGATAATTATGCCCTCCATCAAATAGATTAAGCTTATAGATAAATCATTCAAACAGGTTACGATGATTCCCACCTGTGTCATAGCCTTCATCATCATCCTTTAATCAAGGATAGATTGTCGATTCTCATCCACCCTATAATGCCTAGTGCTTTTCTCAAAGACAGTATGGTTCATAGTTCAAATCACACAATTTTTCATATTTCTATCTAGGACCAAGACAGAGATTTCTTCAAGTTTTTGTTCTCATAAGAACCAACATAGTCGGGTGAGAAGACTTTTGCAAAATTTTTCATCACCTATCTTATATTCACTCCCCTTTCAACCATCCATTTCACCATTCCATATATAACGACGATCCTATGTTATCTGAATAAATTCCTTGAGAAAGGAAGAACGTTCATAGAGAAGACCCTGCTTTCTATGTTCAGCTCTTTTATGGTCGCCGCTAACTTCAAGACCAAACGACATAGATAATATGTTCACTACACTACGATACCAAAATTGAAATCCCTGAAAACGAGCATGTACGTGATCAAAAAGCCAAGTATGGCTCCACCGTTCAGGAGAGGTAGCCCTGCTTGAGGCTTTCCTTTGGCAACGTAACCCATTAGGATCAGGAAGCCAACCACTGAACCTAACAGAGTCCCCAAGGCAACTATAAGGTTCGCATTCTGAAAGCTGTGGGAAGTTGATGGCAGGGTGAGGAGGACGGCTACGCTCAAAATCGAGGGGATGACAGCGTCGCCCACACCCATGAACATGGCACCCCTCTCTTCTGGAGATACTTCCGTCAACGGCTTTGTGGAAAGACCATCCAAGGTGAAGTCCTTGTCTTTGGGGACCACGAACATGATTGGAAGTCTCAAGGGAACCATCCCTTCAGCCAATCTAATCATATGCTTCGTCCTATACACTGAAATCGCATCGTAAACGCCAAGCAATATCAACAGGATTAGCACAGGCAATATTCCCAAGGAAATGCCCAGCACCACAGCAGCGCCCACGCCTACTATGAAGCCTACAAGGTTGATGACATACCACTCTGGCCGTAGGAGGAGTGCTAAGGCGAGCGCTATTCCAATCAATAGCGAGACCAGGACTGCGACATCACCGTTGGGATAGATTTGATATATTAAGGGTAGTAGAACGAATACCGATGTGATGGCCACAGCGAATAGGAATATCGCTTTTATCACCTTCTGCAGTCCTAATTTCAACATGACCAGAACCAGAGCAGTCATGATGAGCACCATCACAACATAAATCAGTGGATTGAGAGGGTCGTCCTGGTTCTCGAAGGCTCCCATGTCAGAAGGATAGAAGGTTGAAAGGAACATAGCGCACAATTGGACCGAAACGAATAGCGCCAGCATGAAAATCAAAGTTATACGATAGCGCATCAAACGGCCTATTCACCCTCCACTAAATAACTCTAACCAATTATCGTAACGTCCTGATGCACTATGTTTGATTCGTTCCTTCAGTTTTAATCGTTGATAAGTTTATTTAATAAGTCACTTTTCAAATCTCCAATGCGCCCCACCAGCTTAAGGGATTTCTTCCCTGATCGCTATGCAAGAAGGCTCGAGTCTTCGCAATCGATTGCGGAAATTTTCGAATTAGTTAGGGATGCGGTGGAGGAGAGGGAGGGAGTTAGGCGCTATGGTCTAATGCTTGGTTTGGCGGTCATGAAGGGAGATGAGGACCGCATGCCGGGTGGCCTGCATCCTTTGGCATCGAACATGATCCTCCTCAACAAAGCAGCGCTTAGCCGGGTTCAGTCGCTGAGACCAGAGTTGCTAAAGTCATTCATTTTTCACGTCCTGCTCTATGAGTATTTACACACCCTTGGCGTTGGGCTGGAGGAGGATTTGCGTAATAGGGCCTTGGAGATCTCTACCCATCTTTTTGGAAAGGACCATCCGGTTACAATACTCGCCTCCGGCATGAGCAAACTCTTACCTTTCATCGTTTACGCTGAACGAGCTCAACTACCGGCAGGGACTAAAATCGAATCGGTTGCGGAAAAAACTGACCTAGATTTCACTTATTAAGAATGAATTGAAAAAGTGTGATTCCGTCCTCTCCTCTCTTAACGATAGGTCTAGTCACCTATTTTAAAAGAAAATTTCAGACACTCTTTTTCCTCACACCTCTTAACTGTGCTTCACATCAAGTGGCCTGAATGGCATTGACGCATTCATTATCTTGATATGCGTTGGACATTTTGAATTAATTAAACATGAATTTGCGACGCATCATCGGGAGGTGGCAGGCTCCTGTGTCATAGTAGCAAAGGCCACATTGCCAGATTTCTTGGTGATCTTGACACGGACCCTCGCCCCTTTGATCGTACCGGGAACATAGATTATGACGTCTCCACGTCTAGCTATGCCATCCCCTTTCTTACCTACATCTTCAATCATGACCTCGTATATCTGGCCTTCAACCACGGCGTTAAGCTCTTCTTTCTTGGCCGCCACCTTACGCACATTGACAGGTCGATGCGCCCCGCAAGCCTCGCACTCCAGGATCAGCACTCGGTCCTCCTTGTTGATTCTAGTATCTGGCCTGCCGCACTCAGAGCAGAGGACGAAAGTCTCCGTATAGGACATGATACGGTCCATTATCTGTTGAGGTAGCAGCTTAGCCTTTAATATCAGCCTCTGGCCCTCTACATGACCCGGAGTTCCGAGCTCTCGCAGTAAATACTGAACGATATGCTCCTCATCTCGACGTAGAGCATCGACGATATCCCCGAAGTTGCGAATCACTGTCGTCTTCCCTTCTTGGAATATATCCGGCTCGGGCACAGTGAACCGCTCGTGCTTCTCAATCTTCTCAGGCAACTTTTGCTTAGCCCGCTCCAGCAAAGAAAGATATTCGTCATCGGTCATGGCATCGTCATTCGCTTGGTAGCATGACATCACTTATAAACATTGCTTTAGGAGAAGCTCTTAGGTCTTGTACTTCCTATACAAGGCAGCCCTGACCAGGCCTAAGTGCAACGGTGAGGGCTTTCCTGGCCGGGACTTGAATTCAGGATGGAATTGCGATGCTAAGAAATAGGGGTGACTTTTGAGCTCTCCAATCTCCATCTTCAATCCATCTGGAGCCTTGCCAGAGAAATGCCACCCCACCTTTTCAAAAGCATCGATATACTTAGGGTTGACCTCAAACCTATGGCGGTGTCTCTCCATAACCAGATTCTTGCCATATAGCTCATGAGCGCGGCTGCCCTCCTGAATCACAACAGGTTGAGCCCCTAAGCGCATGGTGGCTCCCTTCCGCTTCACATCTCTCTGCTCTGGTAGAAGATCTATCACAGGGTACTTCGTATCTGGGTCAATCTCTGTGGTGTTGGCCCCCTCCATGTCTAAAAGATGGCGCGCGATCTCCACCGTGGCCATCTGGAAACCAAGGCAGACGCCTAGGAAGGGGACTTGATTCTCTCGCGCATATTGGGCGGCCATGATCTTCCCTTCGATTCCACGGCTTCCGAATCCCCCTGGAATCAAAATCCCATCCGCATTCATTAAATCAGGCACGATTCCTTTGCTCTGGATAATCTCCGAGTCAACGAAGAATATCTCCACTTTTGTATCAAGCTCAGCCCCAGCATGATGGAATGCTTCTAGATGCGAGATATATGAATCAGCCAGGTGAGTATACTTCCCTACGCAAGCGATCTTTACGCTCCTTGTGGGATTAATCACTCTGGATAGGAAGTCCCTCCATTCTGCAAGGTCCTTGCCACTATCGGGCAGTTTAAGCCTTCTCAATATGAAATCTGTCAATCCCTGCTCTTCCAAAATGAGTGGGACTTCGTATATGGAACGAGCATCAGGTGCTGAGATGACTGCCTCCAAAGGAACATCGCAGAACAAAGAGATCTTGCGCTTAATCCCATATTCCAATGGCTCCTTGGCCCTGGCCACAATGACATCTGGTTGTATTCCTATGGCTCTGAGCTCCTTCACCGAATGCTGAGTTGGTTTGGTTTTCTGCTCTCCCACCGTTCCTAATATAGGGACTAGGGTTGTATGCACGAACATGCAGTTCTCTCCCTTCCCCAGTTCGGTATTCATCTGGCGAACGGCTTCCAGGAAGGGCATGGATTCGATGTCTCCTACCGTCCCTCCCAGCTCCACGATGCAGACATCAGCACCAGTAGCATCAGCCACCGATTTTATCATGCATTTTATCTCATTCGTGATATGAGGGATGATCTGGACGGTCTTTCCTAGATACTCACCCAAACGCTCTTTCTCAATCACGGAACGGTATACCTTTCCAGTGGTGATGTTATGAGAACTGGTCAACGAGATATCAAGGAATCTCTCATAATTACCCAGATCCAGATCTACTTCCCCACCATCATCCAGCACGAAAACTTCTCCGTGTTCGAAAGGATTCATGGTACCCGCGTCGACGTTGAGATAGGGGTCGATCTTGATGGCTGTTACTTTTAGGCCTCGAGATTTGAGCAGGCGTCCGATTGAGGAAGATGTGATACCTTTACCTAGGCCTGATATAACTCCTCCCGTGACAAAAATATATTTCATTTGCGCCACGGGAGTGGGAGATTAGGTAGTGTCTATTTATTATTTCGTTCTCCAGAAGGGGCATGGAGGCCTAAAAAATAGTTACCTAAAATCAATAATGTAAATATCATTCTCGTTACAAAATAAATATGCTGATGACGCTCGATGCATTTTGGTGCTTGGTGTGCTGCCTAGGAATTGGTGGGGAAAGGCACTGAGCCTATCCCCTTGCGTATTTTTCGTAGGAGGTGATCCATCTGCAGGTTCCCCTACAGATACCTTGTTACGACTTAACCCTCCTTGCTAAATCTCAGTTCGAAAGCCCCAATCAGAGACCTCCTTACTGAGACCCAACTCGGGTGGTTTGACGGGCGGTGTGTGCAAGGAGCAGGGGCATATTCACCGCTTGATGTTGACAAGCGATTACTACGGAATCCAGCTTCATGTGGGTGAGTTACAACCCACAATCCGAACTACGATTGGGTTTCGGGATTGCCTTCACCTCTCGATGTCGGAGCCCATTGTCCCAACCTTTGTAGCGCGCGTGTAGCCCAGGAGATTCGGGGCATACGGACCTACCGTTGACCTCTCCTTCCTCTGACTTAGCGCCAGCGGTTCCATTAATGTGCGCCCTCTCCGGAGAGAGGGTTGGCAATTAATGGTGAGGGTCTCGTTCGTTATCTCACTTAAGAGAACGCCTTACGGTACGAACTGACGACGGCCATGCACCACCTCTCGAAAAATCAGGCAAGGTCATCAGCCTGGCCTTCATGTAATCGTCGCTCCTGGTGAGTTGTCCGGCGTTGAATCCAATTGAACCGCACGCTCCTCCCGTTGCGGTGCTCCCCCGCCAATTCCTTTAAGTTTCATCCTTGCGGACGTACTCCCCAAGCAGCAGGCTTAACAACTTCTCTCCGGCACTGGGCGCCCACAAAGGACCCCCAACACCAAGCCCGCAGCGTTTACACCCTGGACTACCGGGGTATCTAATCCCGTTTGCGCCCCAGGGCTTCGTCCCTCACCGTCGAATTCGTTCTAGTCAGACGCCTTCGCCACCGGTGGTCCTTCCAGGATTACAGGATTTTACCCCTACCCCAGAAGTACCTCTGACCTCTCCCGATCCCAAGTCTCACAGTCTCCTCGGACTTCGGACAGTTAAGCTGGCCGATTTACCCAAGGATTTATGAGACCGGCTACGGACGTTTTAGGCTCAATAATATCGACCACCACTCGGGCCGCGGGTATTACCGCGGCGGCTGGCACCCGTCTTACCCGGCCCTTACTTCTCCTGTTTTTTAGACAGGAGAACAGCCAACGCAAAGCGCTGGCACTTGGTATTCCCTCATCGGGATTGCTCCCATTGTGAAGTTTTCGCGACTGCTGCGCCCCGTAGGGCCTGGACTCATGTCTCAGAGTCCATCTGTGGGCTCCCTCTCTCAAGGCCCATACTCGTCATAGGCTAGTGGGTCCGTTACACCCACTACAACCTGATAAGCCGCAGACCAATCCTGGGGCACCGGAGTTTTCAGCCCAGAAGCATTCCAGCATCCTAGACCTATGGGGTATTATCCTCAGTTTCCCGAGATTATCCCCCACCCCAGGGCATGTTATCCGCGTGTTACTCAGCGGTCCGCCGAGACCTTTCGTCTCTCGACTCGCATGTCTTAATCGAATACCAATAGCGGTGGCCGCCGGCAGGATCAACCGGAATCGATCCTGTGAAACATCTACTTGAAATGTCTCAAGGATGTATCTTTTTGAAATTGGCAGTACAACCAAGTTTCACCAGCGATACCACTTCTCGCGATATCTTGATGCATCGAGCGTCAGAAGCAAGAGTACACGTCCTCACGAACGGAGATCTTGCCTCTCCATCTTTGTACATGGTCTTGGAATCTAGGCACATCATTGATGGCACAATGCCTTCCTCAGCACCCATACGCAGACCATGTCTGAAGGTAGTATCCCCTTAACCTCGGTCCTATATATAACCGTTTCGAGGGGCCATTTTTGCATCATCATCTCTCAAATGATGCTATTATTTCTTTACATCATCATCGTATTTGAGGATTTCGAACTCACAATGTCGATGATTCATTTTGTATGTGTTCAGAATGCAGCATCGTACATATATGTACATAGGAAAATATGATACTTCGAAAAGTCCGAAGTAATTTTCAATAGGCTATCAAAAAGCTAGTGCTAATTTTAATTCAACCTCCTAATCTGAATCAAGTTCGTAGGATTATTTCTATATTTTAATAATAATTTATGATTGAGAAATCTGTTGATGTGTAATGCCTGTACATATCTTAGCGGTAACACCTAAATCGATTTGGTACAAGGTAAGCGAGAAGAAAACCTTTAAAAGAGTAGGCCACTTTCCTGAGGCCATAAGCGGAGGTGGCCCAGCCAGGCAAGGCGTTGGATTGCTAATCCAATGCTCGAAAGAGCTCGGGGGTTCAAATCCCCCCCTTCGCGCTCTAATTTCCTATAAATATTAGTTTTTTTAGGTACTTTTTAATTGAATTCCCACTGATCTTACGATTGTTTGCCTGTGACAGGATCTCATTCTGGCTTCATTTACATATTTCAAAGCCTCAGTGTTCTCGTCAATTCATCTTAATCTTTACGTAGGTGATAAGATTCGCCTCTTAAATCGCCTAAAATAAAAATTCCGAAATTGGGTTAAAATAGAAATATCTATGTAGCGTCATAGGCAATCATATGATAATTAAACATAGAGACATTAGGTAGCGCCAAAGTATATGTGATAATGGATTTAGATAGCTGTTCATGATAAGCGAGGAGCATTTGCATACGGGAAGTTAATAAATTATTTTATCGAATAAATTCAGAAATACGTAGTCGAATTTCCCGTTGGCTATTCCGATGATAAATCCATAATCGAGCTGACATTCGCTAAGAACATGTTAATTTTTTAGGATGATCGATTCTGTGACTATCTGCTTCAGCACCCGATATAGCAGACAAATTCATTCCAAAACTCATGAAATACAAATTTGTCGAGAGTTGACTTGTTATCATGAGATTCAAGCATTCCGTAATTTATGACAGGTGAGTAACGCGAAACGTCGTCTCATGGCTAAAACTTTACTGAATCCTTATTCATATTGACGTGTATCAGAAGAATGAATCTTCAAAAGAATAAAAAAATGATTTACCAGTGGCTCGGTTCAAAACTTGCTCATAGAAATATTGTATGAGGCGTCTAACTCAGACCGAAGACATGTCCCATCCTTTTTTTGTTTTATTGTCTCAGCTTGTTGTGAAAAATTTTTTGCTTAAGGATTTAAATAGAAATCTATATAAAAATCATTTAATTATATCTTGTGATTTTTGGCAAATTATGACAAATCCTCATCTCACCTTTTTTTGGCAATCTTATAAGAAATAGGGTAATTTGGTCAAGTTCTGTTTTTATATCAACCTCATCCAAGAACGCGGTTTCATAATCGTGATATAAAAAAACTAAAATGAAGGAATGTTGGGCATAACAAGCATCTTTTAGTTTATAAGCATCGTTAAGAATATGACACATGAAATTGGTACGCTCCTTTCCTTTTCCTCTTGGATATTCAAATTCGATTCCATAATTTATTCCATCTGGACCAACGATAATAAGATCGATTCGTCCCTTTCTGCCTTTATTGTCCCTATATAATTTTCCGGCCTTTCTCTTGAATCTTGATAGCGTCTGTCTTTCATGGATCACTGCTCTCTGACGAGATGATACTCTGGGGGTAGAAGACACTTTAATCGCCCAAGAAAATATCCAGAAATCTCAGCCTCTGATGTGAAAGCTCGCTCGTTCGATTGGATGCCAATTTCATCAATAATTTTCACAATTAATTTTTCAAAATCCATATATCAGGATATTTTCAACTTTCAATTTATTAAATTTTTCTATTTATTTGTAATCGATTTATTCTTCTTCTATTTAATAATATGAAGTTCAAATAATTATTTTTAATAAAATATATATTATTATACTAATTAATAGTACTTTTCCACCAAAAGAAATCTCTGCCCTATAATTCAATCACATGATAATTCCCAGTCCGTTCCACTGTAAGTCGATTGAAGAAGAGGTAAAGAAAGGGTCATTAACCATCCAACCTTGATTGATTACTTAATGTCAGAACCGAGTCGGTGGAAAAGTGGATTCTGGATCGGAATAGGTACGATTTCTCTCGCCATCGGAATTATGGGCATCATTATACCGTTGCTCCCCACAACTCCTTTCCTTCTTTTCGCGGCCTTTTGCTATTCTCGGGGATCCAGAAAACTTCATACTTTGATTCTACGGCACAAATATTTGGGGGCTTACATAAGAGCTTATGAAAAAGGCGAGGGAATCAGCTATTCCGTCAAGGCGACCAGCTTGTTATTGCTTTGGGGGGCAATGTCCATAACCATTGTCTTCTTCATCGATGAAGTTATTATAATGATCTTAATCGTCCTGATTGGTCTAGCTATCTCTGCACATATTCTCCTCTTGAGGGCAAACTAAGAAGTCAAAGTCAAGATCGTTTCAGTTTAAATTTAATCGTATTTAAAAATTAGGGAATAACAAAAAATATGTATTCAAATGGTAAAATTAGTATTTCAGTTTTTTATAATAGCGAGTGTTTATGGGCCAAGTGATGGTATTGGTTTAAGGATAATATATTTTTTTATTTATAATAATTTTAATTTATTTAAAATATTATATTATCAAAAATCATTTTAATATTTAAAAAGCTTAAATTAGATACAAAAATTGGATTTGAAGAAGTTATAATAAACTTTAATATAGGAATGCTCACCTAGTTTTTATGCCAATTTAGTCGAAATGTCGTAAAACCATTTTGAAGGAGGGTATATTTGGACATTAAAGTAATCGGCGCTGGCTTCGGAGGTCTTTCTGCAGCCGCGCTATTGGCCAAAGAAGGGCATAAGGTTCAGGTATTTGAGAAGAACGAGATGGTGGGAGGCAGGGCCTCATATCATAGTGATAAAGGCTTCACTTTTGACATGGGGCCATCTTGGTATCTTATGCCAGATGTGTTCGAAAGGTTCTATGCGAATTTCAAGAAGAAGCCTGAGGATTTGTTCTATCTCTATCGGTTAGATCCATCATATCGTATTTTCTTTGATGGAGGAAAAGTAATCGATATTCATGCCGAGCTGGAGAAGAATTTCAAACTTTTCGATGAGTTGGAGACAAACGGTGCTGATAAGCTCCGTAGATATCTGGCTTCAGCCAAGGAGATCTATGAGCTCGCCGTAAGGGATCTCTTATATCGAGACTATCGGCGTTTCACCGACCTGCTAGACACGAAGCTCATAACCCAAGGACGGAAAGTCCCGGTCTTCAAGTCCTTAGAGTCATTCGTGAACGAGCATTTTCAAAGTGATGAGGCGCGAAAGATAGTCGAATACAGTATCGGATTCTTAGGAGGGAGCCCCAAGAACACACCCGCTCTCTATCATATAATGTCTCATATAGATTTCAATCTCGGTGTTTGGTATCCGGCCGGGGGAATGCGTAAGGTCGCATCCACCGTGGCAGACTTGGCTCAAAGTTTTGGAGCGGAGATTCGCCTCAATGAAGAAGTGGAAAGAATTAATGTTAAGGACAGAAAGGTCGAGGGGATCACCACAATAAGGGATACATATCGTACAGATTCTGTGGTGGTGAACGCGGATTATGCCCATTCGGAATTGAAAATGCTCAAGCCAGAGTATCGTACTTATGATGAGAGATATTGGGAGAAAAGGACCCTGGCTCCATCGGCATTCGTAGCCTATGTAGGGGTGGACACACAATTCAAGGAATTGGCACATCACACACTCTTCCTTGAGAAGGATTGGGCGGAAGGGTTCGATGTAATCTTCGACAAATCTAAAGCGGCCTGGCCTGAGAACCCTTCCTATTATGTAAATGTGCCATCTCGAACAGATCTAACGGCAGCCCCTAAAGGTTGCGATGCCTTATTTATTCTCGTTCCTTTATCATCTTATATTGATGACACCGAAGCCTTAAGGGATAAATTCTATTTGAAAATCCTTAAGCGGTTGGGGAGCACGATAGGAGACGACATAATAGGCCACGTGGTCACCAAGAGGATCTTTTGCATCAAGGATTTCGCTGCTCGGTATAATGCTTTCAAGGGAACCGCTTTAGGATTGACCCATACCATTCGGCAAACGGCTTTATTCCGGCCATCCCACTCCTCGAAGAAGGTAAAGAATCTATTCTACACTGGCCAATATTGTCATCCGGGAATAGGAGTTCCTATGACGTTGATATCCTCCACCATCGTGGCCAATGAGATAGCCCAGTCCTTAGGGAGGAAATAGCATGGTCGAGCAGGAACTTCATGCCATATTCAAGAAAGGCTCGAAGACTTATTTCTACAGCACTATGTTCTTCCCTCGTGAGGTGAAGGATGACATCTTTCGTCTATATTCATTCGTGAGGGTGGCGGATGATCTGGTCGATGTCATTCCGCAGAATAGAGCTGGTTTCTTAGAATTTTGCGAAAGGTATAGGCGTGCCCTGAAGGGAGAGCCGGCAAATGATCTGGTGATCGATTCATTCGTGGATCTATCGCTTAGGAAAGGGTTTGAGGCAGAGTGGGCAGAGGCGTTCTTGCGCTCCATGGAAATGGACTTGCATGTGAGAAGCTACCGCACACTGGATGACCTCAAGGTGTATCTCTACGGGAGTGCTGAGGTCATAGGCCTCTTCATGTCTCGCATAATGGGGCTGACCAAAGCTGCGGATCATTACGCTCGAATGCTAGGCCGAGCTATGCAGTATATCAATTTCATAAGAGACATAAATGAGGACCTGACATTGGGCCGACAATATTTTCCCGAGGAATCTCTCCAAGAGTTCGGCCTACCGTCGCTAAAAGAAGAGCATGCTCGCGCCGATCCCAAAGCCTTCCGCCGCTTCATCCGCGCCCAGCTTTGCCAATATTGCAAGTGGCAGGGGGAGGCTTTGCGCGGCTTTCACTTCATACCTTGGAAATATAGGCTGCCAATAATGACCGCCTCCGACATGTACAACTTCACTGCCATGAGAATAATGAGAGATCCGTTTGTGGTTTACCGTAAGAAGGTGAAGCCCTCCATTCCAAGAATCATGACTGGATATGCTTTAAATCGACTCTCTAGGCCACAACATGGCCAGGAGATAAGCTGCATAGCAGATTGAGGTCTGGGATGCCTTCGCTCGAGGCGCTTAGGTTCGCTTTCAAGGTCTCCCGATTCCGTTTCTGGATCTATACTGGAGGAACGTACGTAGTTGGCTTTGCACTAGGGGCATCCTCTTTAGAAATTTTCTTCAACCCCTGGTATTATGCATATTTGTTCTATTTCTTCTTCCCTGCCAACCTTTTCATCTATGGCGTTAACGATTTATGGGATGAGGAAACGGATAGAAGGAATCCTAAAAAAGATGTCAAAGAGGTTCGATTGGACATAAGCCATAGACGTTCATTGATAATCATCGTTCTTACAGTATTGGTTTTATCGCTCATTCTCATGCTCTTTCAGGACTGGATGGAAAGATTGTTGATGAGCTCTTTTCTATTGCTCTCCTATTTCTATTCAGCGCCCCCCCTCAGATTCAAAGGGGTACCTTTCCTTGACTCCGCCTCTAATTTCTTATACATCATGCCGGGGATTTTCGGATATTACTTGGCCTCAGAGGAGCTACCTTCGCTCTTGATAATGCTCGGGGGCTTTGCTCATGTGTACGCCATGCATCTGTTCTCAGCCATTCCTGACATCAAGTATGATAAAGAGGCGGGAATCCGCACAGGCGCGGTTCTCTTGGGGGAGCGAAGATCTTTGGCCCTTTGCGCCATATGGTGGTCTAT
This sequence comes from Methanomassiliicoccales archaeon, assembly GCA_038740345.1. Classification (NCBI taxonomy): domain Archaea; kingdom Methanobacteriati; phylum Thermoplasmatota; class Thermoplasmata; order Methanomassiliicoccales; species Methanomassiliicoccales archaeon. Next base: position 7,613 of record JAVYMA010000008.1, on the reverse strand, counting down.
ATTGGCCGCCATAGTCATCTTCTTAGCTCAATTCCATCCCCTCTCGTTCTTATCATTGACCTATCCTGCGTTTCCCGTGGCTCTTTTGGTCTTTAAAGATTTGAAGATAGAACGCGCTTATTGGCTCCTCCCCTATGTCAACACTCTTCTTGGTGGCCTACTCTGGATAAGCCTGGTTTGGCCATTGATTTTTTGAGCCAATCAAGCTATGAGGGAAACTTACCCTAAGTTAGAAGGCTCGATGCTGGAAAATTAGGCATCTACTGTAGCGAGGATATGGAACTTATGATAGAATGAGCACCATCTAAGGCACAATTCACCGAATCTCATTAAACTAAGTCAAGTTAGAAAAGGTGGAATCTATTTATCCAATGAAATTATAGATTATAAATTGTTCTCAATCCAATATTAATTATAAGTCTGCGCCTCTTATTGTCAAAGGGAGAACATTAATCTTGATATTTATGTGTGGAGCAACCAAGGGGGCGGTTCGTGAAGGAAAGTAGGAAAGAATCATTCATTGATTTGAAACATCAGCAGATATTCGAAATCGAGGTCGATGACCTAAAGTATCTAATGCTGCCCCCTGAAAAAGATCCCTATTCGTCACGCCCAATGGACTTTCTGGGGCAATCGGTTATGGAACGGATGCTGAACAACTTCAGAACGGATCGTTTCTGGATGAGGTCTAGATTAACATTGGTCCTAAGAATGCCATCGAATAAGGTAACCGAGGACACCGAGAGCCAGGTGAAGGAGATGCTTCATAGGTACTCTGAAAAATTGATTCGGGACAACAAGAACCGGCTACGTCGCATCCGTAGAAAGGGATTGCGCATGATACCTTATTCATTACTCATCCTGATTCTTTGCACCAGTCTGGGAATTCTTTTCTCTTCGGATCAATTGATAGAAAGCAATAGGATAATTTGGAGAGCCATTAGTGAAGGCTTCTATATCATCGGTTGGGTGGCCCTTTGGGGGCCGATTGACACTCTTCTTTTTGAGCCGGTTGATATCAAGAAGCAGATAGAGCTTCTTAAAAAGCTGGAGGATATGGAGATCAAAATAGTATTTCAATGATCGCCCCATGAATGCATATTGTTTAAGGGGAACTGTGCTAGCGCCCTATCGCTCTTCCCTGCTGCCTCATGAATTGCATCAGATAATATATGTCCCCAGACCCTCTTCCCGTAGAACCGCTCCCCTTCCACCCTCCAAATGAATGCGTTCCGATGATGGCCCCGTTCGTCGCGCCTCTGATGCCGTTGACAAAGACCATTCCACTTTGGATATTATCAAGGAAATAATCCACTTCCTTTTTATCTTCGCTATAAATGCCAGCGGTGAGACCATAGGGCACAGCATTGGCCCGCCTCACGGCATCTTCTAACGACCGATATTCTTGCACGCAAAGGAAGGGCAGGAAAAGCTCCGTCTTAACTAGATCGTGAGAATCATTCAGCCCCGCTACCACGGTGGGCTCGACATACCATCCTTTGGACAACGACCCCTCCACCCGCCTATGTCCTCCCGTCAATATTTTCCCATCTTTTACAGCCTGAGAGACCGCATGCTCGAATTTCCTTAAAGCCTCCTCGTTTATCAAGGGCCCCGTTCGGGCATGTCGCAGGCGCGGGTCGTCAACCTTGAACGATTCTGTCTCCCTAATGAGCATCTCAACAAAACTATCGAATATAGTGGAATGGATATATGCGCGCGAGCAGGCCACGCATTTCTGACCGCTATATCCAAACGCCGATGAGACCACACCACGTACTGCTTTTTGCAGATCCGCTTTGTCAGAAATTATCGCGGCATTCTTGCCTCCTAGTTCCAGGATGACTGGGATGGGGTATTCCCTATCAGAAATATGTTTGAGTATGGCATAGCCTACATCCTTGGAGCCTGTGAATACCACGCCTTGGATTTGCTCGTGCTTGATTAGCGTTTCCCCCACTGTATTGCCAGGACCTGTAATCAAGTTCAATACTCCTTCGGGAACTCCTGCTCGAATAAGAACGTCGTATAATGCATGGCAGACCACTGGGTTTATGGAAGAGGGTTTGATGATGGCGGTGTTCCCGGTGAGCAAGGTTCCTACTATCATCGTCATGGATATGCCAAAGGGAAAATTGAAGGGGCATATCACAGCCCATGGACCATAAGGAAGGAACACATTACTAGCGTCCTCGTTAGCAGACGGGGAAGGCATTTGACGATTGTACCCATTGTTCCTTTCCATTTCGTGAGTGTAATATTCGATGTAATCCACCCCCATGTCCACCTCACCAATGGCCTCTCTTCGAACCTTCCCATTGGCCAAAGTTAAAAGTGCAGCGATTTTGAACTTCTCTTTACGGATGATATCCGCAGCTTTCCGCAAAATTCGAATTCTCTCTTTCAAATCGGTGCGTCTCCAATCGTTGAAGGCGCGCGCGGCCGCTTTCACAGCCTCTTCTACATCTTCGCATGTGCCTAGTGGAAATCTTCCCATCACAAGATCGATGTCGATTGGACTAAATGAATCAAAATATGAAATTGCTTCTCTTCTCTCCTCTCCAACGCGGTTGAAGAATTTAGTACGCTTGCAACGGATTTCTTCCAATAAAGTATCGACAGCATTCTCAAATTTCGCATGTAGCTCTTCTTCAGCATTTCGTGAGGCGAAGCTTCCCCAGGTGTTCTCATGAACGAAGGGCATTTTTTTCCACACCTGACCTGGAATCAGCTAGAGCGGTATATGAACGAAACCTTTTCTTCAACATCGCAGATAAAAAAATGGCAACCTAATGATGGCCAATCGCAAGATTTCAAAAATAAACCTTTGGGCATATCGATTAATTAGTTGCAAACATATACATTCAAACAAAATACAAGAAGCGTTGGTCTCTATTTTACCCTCTGCTTAGCTTAAAAACAATCGAAAAAGAGGTGACATTTTGGTCTGACCTCGAACGCTTCCCGTCCATCCATGGAATCTATTTGCATTAAATCCATTTACTGATAAGATGGATTTAAGATAGAGTTCCGCTTTTCCCTCCTCTTTAAGATTTCCTATTCCAGTTATCTGTTTGTCCTAACTGGTCAATCTCATTATTTTTTCGCTTTTTCTATGAATGAGCTCGGCAAGCATTGAAGATTTAAAATTGGCCGGTGGAAAATCGAAATTTGATTTGTGATTTTATAAAGGAGCAAATATAACTGATACATTAAATATCATCACTACGAAATATTAATTCGCTTCTCAATTGAAATTTCGCGCATAAATTTTAAAAATTTATCATGTTCTGAAAATGATCTATTTTGATTGAAAGAGTGAGCTGCATAATTAACCTTCGTTGAGTTAATCCATGATTTAAGTCTTAAGTTTCCTCATCAGAGCAAATCACTCATAATGCTAAATATCCTGAGTTATTTGGAGAATAGCGTGAAGGCTTGCGTCGAGACCTACGGTTGCACCATGAATCAGGGTGAGGGTCGTGACCTCCAGCGCCGCCTGGCTCAATTAGGCTATGAAATAGTCGGAGTGCCTGAGGATGCGGATATAGCAGTGATTAACACGTGCGTGGTGATTAAAGCGACAGAACTCAAGATATTGAAGCGATTGAGATACCTCGATAAACAAAAAAAGAAGCTAGTTATCACTGGCTGCATGGCTTCGGTGATGTCCGATGAGCTTTTCAAAGAATTTCCAAGAGCTTTGATTCTATCCCCAAGGAATTATGATAGCTTCGAAAATGAAATCATGACTAAGTTCGGAGATTTTCGCCATCAGGCGAAAAATTATGACGATCATCCCCTGACCGCTATCGTCCCTATTGCCCAAGGATGCTTGGGGAATTGTTCTTATTGTATTACTAAAAAAGCACGGGGAGGGTTGGACAGCCGACCTATGGAAATGATCGAAGAGGAAGTTCTCGCTGCAATCAAAGCAGGAAGCAAAGAGATCCTGCTCACAGCGCAGGACACCGCAAGTTATGGGCGTGATATCGGAACTGATCTGCCTGAGCTACTTCATCGCATCACCCGCATCCCAGGAGATTTTAAGGTTCGTGTGGGGATGATGAACCCTGATACCTTGCGCAGCATAATGAAACCTTTAATGCTGGCCTTCCATAACCCAAAAGTCTATAAGTTCTTACATCTCCCGGTGCAGACTGGATCTGACAGATTGCTAAGTCGAATGAATCGTAGATACAGCGTACGTGAATTCGAGCAGCAGGTATGGTTATTCCGCTCTGAAATATCAGGGTTGACTCTTTCCACGGATATCATCGTCGGATTTCCTGGTGAGACTGATGAGGATCATGCCGCTAGCATGGATTTGATGCGAAGGATCCGTCCCAACATCGTCAACATCACTAGATTCTCACCCCGGCCTGGTACCAGCGCAGCGGCGTTCAAAGAACAGGTGGTGAGCCGTATCGCCAAGGAGCGTTCGCGTCAGCTGGCTCGATTGCGCTTCCAGATCGCCAGCGAGGAGAACGCGTCCAAGATCGGCGAGAAACTTACGGCTGTGGCCGTGGAAGAAGGCAAGAACGGAACCACGATATTCAGAGATGACCGTTATATTCCCATAGTCGTAACGAATCGCCTACCACTTGGCTCAAAGTGCAATCTGCTCATAACGGGAAGCGCCCCTACTCACTTGTGGGGCAAGATCATAGATTGACACCTCATTCATCATGGCATGAAATAGGTCCGTGTTAAAAAATAGAAAATCGGGGACAAGGGCTCATTCCTTTTCTTTTCCCCTTTCATACTATTAATGCACCTAATCTTTAATACAGGATAGATAATCGAGGGTGCGCAGCCCCGTGGTGTAGTGGTCAATCATGCTGGCCTTTGGAGCCAGCGACGGCAGTTCGAATCTGCCCGGGGCTACCTCTCACCATTTCTCTCGATGGACGATCGCCTCCATTTTGAGACGAGGTGTCTTTCGTGGAGGCTCCAAAGGACGTCCCAATGGTAGAAGGACTACCGGTCTTACCTTCTCAGGAATACCAAGGAGCTTGGCCACTTGCAGTTCGTCGAATGCCCCTACCCAGCATGAACCGTATCCCTGGGAGGTCAAGAATAACATCATGTTTTCCACGCTGGCGGCCACATCCTGCAGACAATATAGATCCGTTCCTCTAGAACCATAATTCCTCACTCGTGCTAGGTTAGCGCAGCATACCACGACCACTGGGGCCTTCTCCACGAATTCCTGACCGAATGCCGCCTTGGCCAACTTCGCTTTCATATCCTTATCGCGAACCACTATGAAATCTCGGGACTGGAGATTGCCCGCAGAGGGGGCCAGGTTGCCCAATCTCAACATCTCCTCAATCAATCTTTCTGGTACATCTTCCTCGGTGAAAGCGCGCACGCTACATCTTTTCTCAATGGCCTCTACTAAATCCATCTATTCCCTCCCATTACTGATTTAGAATCTGTTCTGGTCCATAGATAAAACTTGTTCGCAGACGTTCGAGTGCGATACGAAAGGCATTTAACATAAAGTCGAATGTTCGTTCATGCAGTTGCGATGCAGGTTGGTTTTCGAGTACGAGACTGAGGACCATGCTAAGAACATCGCTCGATCCGTCTCATTGGACAACGGGAAATTCGCCGAGGCGGAAGTAAGAGGCCGGGAATTGATCATTGACGTCAAGTCGCACTCGGCACCATCAATGCTCAACACTTTAGAGGATCTTTTGTCATGTCTTAGGGTGGCGGAGCAAACGGTGAGAATCGGCTCAGGCCCTGACCCCCTCCCTAACCTTGACAGCTAGTCCTTTTTTCATCTGAAGCATCTCTTCAGCCACAAGCATGACTCGGCCGATCGCTACCAACCTATCCTCTTCATCCACAACTATTGCTTCATCCATTGGGATCAATTGCGGGTCGCAATCCTTCACGAATTGGCAGAAAACGTTCTTTCCTTCCCGGTTAAATGCGGCGCTGTCCCTATCCACCATTACCCTAAATCTAGGTGGCGCGAATCCTGCCAGAAGCCTTTTGGCACCGGCCGGGCGAAGGGTGAAAAAACCATCCGTGGCCCTCATCGAGAGGACATGTTCTCCATCAACAGACACATTTCTAATGCGGTCAGTGTTCTTGGACTTTGTCAGCTCTATCCGACCTTCCAGAAGAATGTCAGCAGCCCCTCTTCCGAATTGGTAATCGGCCACGGCGCGGACTCGAGCCAGGTCGAAGTCGATAGCCTTCCCTTTATCACCCAGAGAAGATACCATCTGCAGAGTGCTCTCCCCTTCATATAAAATCGAGAGCCCATATTGGTGCACATGAGAGAAGCGCTCCATCAGAAGGCGGATTCTATCATTCATTACTAGATCGGTTATTCGGGGGAAGACGGACTGAGAGATAGGATAGATCTCGTCCAGTTCTAATGGCACGGGGCCGAAGGGAGACATTATGAGGAAATGTATGTTGGATAGTTGCGATAGCTGAGTTATCTCTTGGGAATAGTGGCGCGAGTATGGCCTTTCCCCCTCTTCAAAAACGATGGCGATCTCGGCCTCAGCAGGTCTTTGGTATCGCTCGAAATATCTCTTCTCATATCGCAGAGCTGCTGGCCGATCCAAGGATTCTGGTCCGGTGTAAAAAAAGGCTCCCTCGCGGCTCAATGGCTCATATCTTTCCAGATAAGACTTGTACCGAGCTATTGTGCGCAACGCGTCCAGTAATGCTGGATGAGCTCGACAGCGCTGTTCCACCAACTCCCACAGTGAACCCTCCAGCAACGCCCTCTTGCATCTCTCAATCTCTTTTTTCGAAATGTAAAGGTTGTGAAGAGCTAGAACTTCCATTCTTTCATCTTCTGGCAACTCCATAAGCGAATCGATGGTATGATTTTGACAGGCAGGGCAGTTGCAATCCAGTCCCTTCATATCCTCTAGATGGTAAGTCCCCTCGGGGAACATCATGCGTCCGTCTTTGGCGAATTTGGCGTAGGAGGCGGAATCGAACATGTCGCACCCTAGTAGTATTGCCAGAGAGAATATCATGGGATGACCTGCACCGAAGAGATGCACTGGCCTGTCAGGTGATAGGCCCATTTTAGAGGCCACGATGATATCAATCAGTTCTGAGAAGCGATATCTTTCCATCAATGGCACTACTCCGCCTATGGGAAAGATGTCCACTGGTAAGCGGGACAAACCTTTGGCGCACGCGGTGCGCAAATCAGCAAAGGTGGATCCTTGCACCACCCCTGCCAGAAGCATTTTTCCTTTTATCTCGGCAGCTTCTGCGGTGCGCTCCAAGGTAGTCTTTACAGCCTGGGCCGCTCTATCATGACCCCATTCAGGCTCGGAAAAGATGTCCAGCACCGTGCCAATATCGCTGCCGACCTGCCTTTGAAAACTGACGATTTCCGCATTGCTCACCTCTACTTCTCCATACATGTGGCTTTGGAATGTACCGGAATCGGTCATGATGACCCCATCATAATCAAGCATGCTGTGGAGCCCCTCTGAAAGGGCTCTTTCTCTCATCGCAGGGTCATTACGTATGATGTATGAATTGGTGATCAGAGCGTTGAATCCCATTTCCTTAAGACGACGAGGAGATATCATCGTAAAGCGCGGGTTCACCACTGGCAG